>JAJRUU010000284.1 GCA_024277605.1 bacterium | reverse complement strand
CCAATGTCTATAACCTTACCGTTTTCAAACTCAAGATGGTATGTAGCAACCCTATTTTTCCAGTACGTCCAGATATCCTGATCAATTGATGATGTTCTATGAAAAGCAGGATACCCCAAAGCGACAATAACCGCTTTTTTACTCATTCCAACTAATGCTTTGCCAAGTTTTATACCCTTTTTTTCAGTCTCAGTAAATTGAGAAAGCTCTGCTGAAATATCGGTCTCTGAAAATAATAACGGTATAATTTCATTTGTTGGTTTTCCTCCCCACCCTTCTTTGTAGAAAACAGAAATAACCTGGCCAGAGGGAATTTTCATCTTAAACCCACCAGTCAGTACATTTGTTATTTGAACCTTACTATTTACAGGCAGGAGGGTTAAGTCTTTATAAGCTATATAGGAAGCTTTATTTCTTTGTAAGTTATATCTAATATTTACTGTTGTGTAAACCACCTTATCCTCGTAGGAACTTTTCCGCCTTCTTCCCTTTATTTGACAACCAAGGGAAAAAACTAAACATATGGCAACTAACAAAATGGTCCAAATGGACTTTTTCATACATACTCCCTTCTAAACGCACTTTAAATGAATAACGGCGGCCTCAGCGTTACAATTATACCTGATACAGGAAATTCGTTCAATGCCGGAAGACCCTTGATCCTGCAAAAGATTGATGCCCTGAGGATTGTCGGTAACCGGATTTTTATAATACACTTGATTTTTCAGCATCAAGGCTCCGGCGGTACAATTAAAGGCGCTGCCGATCATCAGGCTGCCGAATAAGGGGGCATAAGCCGCGGTAGGAATCTCAGGCGAAATCGCAGATAGATACGCAGATTCATCAGCCAGGGTGCCGTCGGCGTCAATAATATTCAAATCTGCGGTTACATTATTATCCTCGCCGTTTTTGCCAAAACAAATATGCTCGATCTCACAGAAGACGTTAGCGGTTTTGTTCCTGCTCACCAAAAAGAACACCGACCCCTCTCCCGGCACTTGATAGGTCGGCTTAAAATTAAAGGGTTTTATCCGGCCATCTTTTGCCAATGACAATTTATGGTTCTGGATATAACCCAGAACTTCACCGTACTGATCAACGGCTCCCACCAGGCAATAGTCACAGCGTCCCTCATCCAGCCACACCCGCGCCATCAGTAGTGCGGTTTGAAAAGAAAACTGAAATTGCGTAATTGTCAAACACGGGCCATGGACACCTAACACCTCCGCTACATAAGAGGTAGCCGCATTATGCACGGAGTTTGAAAATATAGTGGGAGAAACATTGGCCTCGCCATAATCCAATAAACCGTCCAAAAAATCAAAGGTGGTCACCTGCGGGCCAAAGGCTGAGGCAACAATAACACCTAAGCGTTTTTTGTCTATATCTAAAACAGCGCTGTTAGTCACCGCAGATGCCGCCGCCAATACCGCCATTTTGCTGAATTTATCCGCCCGCCGCAGCCTTTTCCATAAATTTTTATCCTTAACCCGGTCTAAATCAACCTGGTATACCGATGATCTCCTGTCTTTTGCTTGAGAAACATTAACCTCAGCCGGATGTTGCCAGCCTTCCCTCAAAGCATTTTCATAGCAGTTTATACCGCTGCCTCGCGCAAAAACAATACCTATCCCCAAAATATTCATCCTTGTTCCTGTACAGAAATCATACAATCTGCCTTAACCCGAATTATTCGGGTGAGAAATTTTAGGTTAATTAGTTGATTTGGCGAAAACAAGCGCCGCATTACTAACGCCAAAAGCCAATGAAGTCGACAGGGCATATCGACCATTGATTATAGTTTTTTTTCTAACCGGGGCGATGGGCAGGGTCTGGTCGGCATTTCTGAACCCCGCGCTGGCCGGTATCCAGCCCTCTTGCAGACCGGCAACCGTAAAAACAGCCTCTATCCCCCCCGCCGCTCCCAAGGTGTGGCCGGTAAAACCCTTAGTAGATAAAAATTTTATGTTTTTACCGAACAAGCTTTCTAAAACAGCCCCTTCTACCTTATCATTATCTAATGTTCCGGTGCCATGGGCATTAACAAAGGAAATAGCATCAGGTTTAATCCCGGAAGCAAGTAGGGCTTTCTTTATAGACAACTCCAAGCCTAACCCGTCCGGCCGGGGTGCAGTAAGATGATACGCATCACTGGCCGAACCATATCCGGCCAGATATAACTCAGTGGCGCTCCCCCTTTTTGCCGCAGAAGATTTAGACTCCAGAACCAAAACCCCGGCGCCTTCACCCAAATTAAGTCCCTTACGGTTCCCATCAAACGGGGCGCACAACTCCGGGCTGACAATTCCCAAAGAGCCAAAACCGCTCAGCGAAATGCGGCTTAACTCATCAGCTCCACCGGCAATGGCGATGTCACATAAGCCGTTTTTTATCCATGATGAGGCCGCTCCGATGGCGTCACTGCCCGAAGAACAGGCGTTAACTACCGTCATATAGGGGCCGCAAGCCCTGACTCTGCGGCTGATAAATTCAGCCAGATTCCCCTTTAGATACCTGTCAACCGCCAGCATTGAGGCTGACCCGGTCCGGCGATAAGATTCGTAAAACTGGCGGCCATTGAGCTGGCTGGCCACCGTGGTTCCCAGACAAACCCCAACCCGTAATTCAGACAAATCAGCAGGTAGCCGTGCCATAGAAAGTGCCTCGCAAACCGCACACAATGTCAGGCTTAAGCTTCTCCTGCCTGCTAAATCAAACTCACCGGGTATTTCCTTAACCTCAAAAACCGGGTATTTTAAAGGAGTCTCAAATAGAGAAACCTGCCCGGCATTTCTTTTTCCGACGCTAAGCGAAGTAAGCGCCTCCTCCAGATTACTTCCGGCTGCACAAATCACTCCCATACCGGTTATCAATACGTCATTTTCTTTCACCACAACCTCATACGGCAGAAAAGTTAATGAACCCGAAAAATTCGGGTCTTGTTATGGGCGAATCGACATTTAGTTGAAAATTATAAATTTATCAGCTTCCTGATCAGCTGCCTCGGGCAAACAAAGTTTTATAGGGCGTTGGCTCATAAGCCTTATCTTGCAATGGATGTCTTGCAAACCCAGTCTGAATTTATGAATAGATCGGGATGAAAAACCTAACTTTCAGGGCTGGCTTTTGTATGGTCATAAACATATTTGGCCAGGGTATCAATGGAATAAAAAATCTCCCGGCCCTTATTCATATCCTTAACTTCCAAACCGAAATTGCGCTGTAGCATAACCACAATTTCCACCGCATCCAGCGAGTCAAGCCCTAATCCCTCACCAAACAAGGGCTCGTCCGCTTTAATGTCATCCGGATTTACATCCTCTAAGGATAAATTCTCCACCAGCATGGTTTTTAACTTTTTCCGTATTTCTACTAGTTCTTGCGCCTCATTGTCCGACATCGTATCCCCCTTAAAGGAGCTTATGCTAACCACTTGTCATTGTGATATAAACGTATCATTACAACCGCTTATTGTTTATGCTGTTTTCGGTCCAGATATCATCAAAAACGAACCATTGAAAAGGGTATTCTGCTACATAATCTTCCAGGTTTTTGGCAAACTTCTGAATCCAGCCTTCAATATCTTGACGCTTGTTGTGCCTGGAGCTATACCGAGGTTCGATAACAGTGGGATAAAATATCCGGTATTTTTTAGTGGAAACCTTAGCTGAAAACAAGACAATCACCGGACACCCAATCGCAGCCGCCATGCCAAAAGCCGCATAAGGAAAATGCGCCTTTTCGCCTAAAAAACACGCTTCTACGGAATCAGCTCCATAGGTTCGATCTCCCATTATAGAAACAAGATGCCCCCGACTAATGGCTTGCGTTAACTCGATGACACCCCCCAGATAGCCTTCCGGAGAAATAATTTTGACCAATTCCTGTTCACCATCGACATCCAACATATCTTTAAGCGCCACATTATCCTCCGGGCGCATTAGCAAATAGATCGGTTTTTTTATTAATTTCCCCAAACCCGCCATAATAACCTGCCAATTTCCGACATGCGCCAGTAATAAAATACCCCCTCTTTGGGGGTCATTAAAGAGCGCCTCCAGCCTCTCATCCGGTTGATCCTCTATCTCGAACTGTCCTTGACCCGAGATGATATAATAACGGTCGATGAGGTTTTTCCCCTGATTAATAAGCAACTTATACACATAATAAATCTTATGTAAAAAATTATGGTCCCGGTAGCGCCGGTTTATATAAGCCATACCGGCCGAGAAGCCGGGGCGATCAAAGATTAGATAATAGGGACAAACTAAATAGAGCAACCCATAGGCTCCCGACAGGCCGAAAAGCCTCAAAGATATCTTGAAAAACCAAAGTCCCAGCCGGTTGCCTCTCTTTTTAGCGCTCGCCTTAAGCTTTTTATCAGCCATTTGAATTGATGCGTTTCTTTATAAAAGTGGCCGTAAAAAATACAATCAAACCGACCCAAACAGCCCCAATCGGAGCTAAAATGAGCGACCCCAAAAGCCATTCAAGTAACCGATAAGAAAATTGCGAAAAAATAGTTTCAAATGAAATATCCGTCAACCAGTAACCATGCAGCATATAATGACCAATTTCTATGCACAGCACCGGCACAACAGGCGGCAGACAGAGATGTTGAATATTAATGGCCATGACTTTGTTCAGATGCAGGCGCACAGCCACATATATAATCACCGTGGTGTGCACAAATAGCAGGGGCAGGGTGGCTAAAAAAATACCCACGGCGGCTGATATTGCTAACCCTTCAGGGGTGGCATTTTCTCTAAGCAGTTGCTTTAAAAGCCTAACCGGATGCCAAAGCAATGTACCGAAAGCTACTTTTTCACGGTTCACAAACCGCCTATGCTTAAAGGGTAACAAGCGCCTGCCGACCAGCATCGAATGAATAAGCGAAAGGCGCAGATTATCTAAAAATGGTTTGAAGTGCGAAACCCGCTCCGCCGGTATGGGATAAAAAACACCAACCGGAACCGTCTTTAATTCTAATCCGGCCCAGGCGGCTTTGGCCAGAACCTCAGCCTCGAAATCGTAGCGCCTTCCGCGAAAACTCAATTGATTAAGCTGCTTGACCGGATAGGCCCTGAAACCGCTCTGGCAATCGTCAATTTGTATTCCGGTTTCCACTTGCAGCCAGAGGTTGGCAAATCTCCTGCCAAACCGGCTCTTTCCGGGGATATTCTCAGTATTAAAATCTCTGCAACCGATAATCAGACTCAAATTGCCTTCAAGTATTATGGGTAAAAAATTTTTAATATCTTCAGGATTATGTTGTCCATCAGCATCGATAGTGATCATATAATCCCCGCCCTGTTCCCCGACATACCTGGCAGCGGTAAGAATCGCCTGCCCTTTTCCCCGATTCGTTTCGTGATTCAAAAGCACAACATCCACATCCGAAAGGAGCGACAAAACATCCACATCCGTACTGCCATCATCAACCACAATCACATTCTTTATAACCGCGCTACACTTCCGGGCCACATCTTTAACCGTACATTTATTATTATAAACCGGGATTACGCACCAGATTTGCGGCCCTTCTATTCGAGGATTTCCCGGCATTTTTTTCATAAAGTGGCGCTTCCTTGTCAAATCTATATAAGCTTATCCCATAATGGCCCGGAACAACCCAATTCATAAAGCATCCTCACTGTTTTATCATAGGTGTCGGGGGGGAATATACAGCGCCTTATCCCGGCAAAGGCGTGGGTTAAGGTTTTGGCCAACCATTCCCGGTCAATGGACGGGGAAATGTAATAGGCGGATTCAAGCAAACCGTCAGCAGCAGAAATAATACCTTCAGCTACGGCGATATCTGCCAGCGCTGTATTCGGTAAAATCCTTATCCCCATAAAAATCACCATAACACACCCATTTAAAGCTTTAATGTTTTCTATGCCTTCTAAAACGGTTTCTTCTGTTTCTCCCGGCCCACCAAACATAAAATAATGCGAGGCAGATATCCCATGCTTAAGCATTAAGCTATTACTTTTCACAATATCATCAAAACAAAATGTTTTACCCATCTTGTTTAAGCCAATATCAGTGGGGGAATCCGAACCAAATTCAGCAGCCACCAGCCCGGTGTGCTTCATAAATTCGACAATTTCATCATTCAGCCCTGCGGGTTTAAAAAAAGCCATCCACGGGACAACCACCTTGCGCCGACGCATCTCCTCCAACACATTAATATAAACCCCTTCGTCATCATTGAACACTGAATCTACAAAGAAGATATATTTGGCTTTATAATGCTTATAAAGTAACTCAATATCGTCCACCACTAAACCGGGGTCCCTGGGCCTGATTTTATGGCCCTCTAAAATAGGATAAGTGCAATAAACACAACTTTGCGTACAGCCGCGTTTTGTCTGTACGGAAGCGATGCTGCTTTTAGCTAAATAATATTCCATCAATTTTTCGTCATATTTGCCCGAGGGGATATCCGTTCCGCTTAGGTTGCTGTCAGGCCCGATTAAGCGTTCATGAGGATAAATTCCCCGGGCGGCGGCATTTGTAAAATCGACCATCAGCAACTCACCTTCCCCGATAATCCCGTAATCGGCCCCTATCTCATCTAAGATAAGCTCCGGCACCAGGGAAAATCCAGGGCCTCCCAATATTACTACCGCAGGTGTAAGCTCTCTGACTTGTCTGACAATATTCTTGACCGCCTCAAGGTAACATTGTTCATTCAATATATTAACGTTATCTATATTGCGAATGGAGACACCGATTAGTTCCGGATCAAATTCCTTAATAACCTGGGTTACAGCAGCAAAAGAATTCTGCTGCTGTAGAAAATCAAACTGCCAAACCTCATGCCCGGCATTGCTTAATGCAGCTGCAACCATACTGCAACCGATAGGATAAACTGGATAAGGTGTTTCCGACGTATTTGAAGAAATTAATAATACCCGCACTATTTTATTTTCTCCTGTTTTCCCAAAATACGCCAGCTCCCGCTTCGGTTAAATTTTCTTTCGTTATACGTGCCGTCCGCCTTTTCCTTCTCCAGCACCCGCATGAACAACTTGGCCATTTTTATTTCCTGACAGCAATCGGCATAAAATGTTTCCCAGGCATAATGATACATTTCATACAATTTATCAGGACTCATCTTGGCCGGTTTGAAAGCCACTTCTTCGCTGGTGTACTTTTCCCAGTCGTTGTGCAGGATTCGATTTTCCTGCTCAAGTTTTCTGCGCAGTGAACTTTGGGGATAGGGGGTAAGAATTGTAAACTCGGCCAGGTCCAGGTCTATTTCAAGCAAAAAATCAACCAGGCGCTTAATGTAATTTTCATCATGTTCATCCAGCCCCAGGACGATGGTGCCTTCGACACCTATCCCGCGCTCCTTTAATCGCATAATTCTGTTTCTTATATAATCGGAGGTGTCGAAAATCGCCTGATATACATACCAACACCCCGCTTCGGCAGCCAAATCCAATACTTTTTCATCGTCTTTAATGGGATGGGAAATCCATTTCTTTTTAAGCGGAATCATGGCCCTGAACAATTCCTTAGTCCACTCAACATCCTGGGCCAATGAATTATCGACAAAGAACAGCCGCTTATTATCAATACCTTCCAGCTCCTTAATGACCAAATCAATATTCCGCGGCCTGAATTTGCGGCCGCCCAGAAACGGGGCGCAACAGGGCAGGCAATTAAACTTGTAACCGCGTGAGGCATGAACCAGATCAACCATTTGCACCCCACGATAGTTATACAACTGCCGGTTTAAAATACTACGTCTGGCCGATCCGATTAATTGCGTATCAGGCAGATCATCGAAATAATCATAAACCCTTTTTAATTTTCCTTTGCTAAAATCATCGATAACGGTTTTGAAATGCCCATCCGATTCACCCAGAAAAACAGAATCAGCATGCTGTAAGGTCTCTTCATGATGCAGCATAGCGCCAATGCCGCCAAAGATAACCGGCACGCCCATGGCCCGATACTGATCGGCGATCT
>JAJRUU010000283.1 GCA_024277605.1 bacterium | reverse complement strand
TTTTTTCCCTTGTAACAACAGATAAACTGATAACAATGCTTATCGAATAAACTACCAATAAGACGTTGATAAAGTTAATAGTAAAACCAGAACAAGTTCTGCCCAGAACTTGTTCTGGTTAAAACTCCCAGGTTGCCTTAGCGAAGAAATTCCTACCGGGTTCTAAAAGTTTGTCCCCGGTTGAAACATCATTCCCATTTAAATGCTCGCTGTAACTTTTATCGAAAATATTATCCGCACCTACCATGAGCGTACAGTTATCAAATGGAGTTACCCCCAACATGATGTCAAAAGTGGAAAATCCGGGGGTTTCTGATTCGCCGAAACCAGGATCGATCTTATCCTGCCGGGACACAAACCTGCCCGATATTTCAGTCCAGCTTCCCCATTTACCATAGTCATACCTGGCGGCCGCATTCCCCTCAAACGGCGGCACTTGCGGCAAATAAGTATCCGAATCGCGATTCTCACCCTCGGTATACGACAGATCACCCCTCAGGGATAGCCTATCGGTAATCTTCAGACTACCCTCCAGCTCAAATCCCATTAGAGCCGCATCCACATTGACATAGCGCTTCACCCCCAGAGCGCCCACGGTTTTTGGGATAAGCTCAGAGTCTATCTCGCCGGTTATATAATCTTTAACCCGGCTATAAAACAGGGAGAACCCCACACTTGCTCTATCAAATCCCGCCTCACAGCCCACATCGAATTCCAGACTCTGCTCGGGATCAAGCCCGGGATTACCTAAGTAATCATAATCATCGAAATATTTAGAACTGGGGAAAAAGAACGAATAACGTTCATTGGCATCCGCAGTTCTCACCCCCCGGCCCATTGCAGCGGTTAAGTCGATGTTTTTGGTCAGCCCGTACACCAGCCCGATATTTCCGGAAAGATTAGTCTCGGCTTGCTCTAAGTCGTCTTCTCCCACAAGGTTCAGAAAAGTATCATTGGGCACATCGGAATCAGCCTCCACCAAATCCAGTCTTCCACCTAATACCAACTCTAATTGGGGCAGTAGCATACGTTTATATTCAGCATAGGCTCCCCAATCAAAGATGCTGGCATTATTCCAGGGTTTATCCTCCATGGTCGTTCGCATCACACCCATTTTCATAACCCTGGTTCTATCGGCATCCCTCACCAAATTATAATAGTCAATACCGGCAGCCAGGCTGTTTTTTGAGTTCGGCTCAAACACCGATTCAAGCTTTCCCCCATAAGTATCCGATTGATTTTCGGTTTCCATCTCCATCAGCGCCGCACTATCCCGATCATCGTTATTCATGGTATGCTGTGCGGTGTTGTAATAGAGACTTGCCGTAAATGAAAGGGACTTGTCCCCCTGGGAATTGTCCCCCTGGGAATTGTCCCCTTGGGAATTGTCCCCTTGCCAGCTGTATTTAAGGTTGCTTAAAAAACTATCGTGTTTTTCGCTATCCATAAGCCGGGCCGGATAGTGGATATCCCGCCCATCGGCGCCAGATACCGCCAGATCCAGCCTGTGATTATCAGCGGGAGCTGCACCAATTTTGGCCGAATACCCTACATCCTCAAAACTGGAATCAGGCACCGTATTTTCCGCCGAATCATAATCATCATAATCCCGGCCGCTTATCGAAAGCCTGAAGTCCCAGGGCTTATCCCCGCCATAGAGACTGAAGCTGCCCTTCTTGCCCTGCGCCACATTGTCATAGCCGGCTGAAAGCTTACCGTGCACTTCCAATTGCTCATAGTGCCTGGGCTGTTTAGTCACCAGATTTATAACCCCTCCCAGGGTACCCGCTCCATGACGCACAGAAAATGGGCCGCGAATCACCTCTATCGCTTCGATTTCATCCACCCCAATCTGGGATGTGGGCGGGTCCATTCTGCCGGGGCAAGCGCCCCAGACTTTGGTACCGTCGATTAACACATTCAGCTGATCCTCACGAAACCCACGCATAACCGGATCCAAGCCTAACAACCCGGTCCGCTTAGCTGATATACCCGGCAGCTTCTTTAACATATCGCCGGCATCGGCAGGGTTACTGGTTTCTATTTCCTCCTCGCTAATAATTGACCGGCTATAGGGGGTGGATTCTCTTTCCTCAACCACACTCATTACCCCAAGCTCAACCTCAGTTACGGTATCAGTTTCTTCAGCGCCGGACGCACCTGCAAACATGCACAATTGTACGCTTAAGACAATGGGCACAGTTATCCATAATAGTTTCATCCGCATTCCTCCATTAGACGTAGACCGCTACTGCCGCGCTGAATTTTCTGCCAAGGCATGCGTATGCCTTACAAACTCAAGACGCCAGGCTATAACCCGACCTATTCATAAATTTAGGCTGGGTTTGCCCGACGGCGCAGGAACAGGAAGCTGATAAATTTATAATTTTCAACTAAATGTCGATTTGCCCATGACAATACCCGAATTTTTCGGGTTCAAGGCAAAATACAGCCTATACAGACCAGTAGACAGTCTTGTAGTTATACAAAAAAGTTGGTTTTTAAAGAATTACGTGATGCGTGTTTGTGGGGGTTTATCCAGTGGAGAAGGGTAGAGTTGCGAAGCAAAACCGGTGAGTAAAAATTCAAGGCGGCTATATAGTGGATACGTAACGAAGTCACCCGCATGGTAAGCTAAAATAGGTATATCCCGATCCCAGCCTGCATGAAAAGTCACCCGCTGACCGCAGGCGCTCAGGCGACAGATTGAGATTTCTTTGGTTGCTTCCTGCTGCGGCTGATTATGCTCACAATCACTACTGGGAGGGCACATACAGTTATCAGGATCGCAGGCACAGACAGCCTTCATCGGCATACCCTCGCTCCTCTGCCAAGACACCGCCAGCTGCACCAGCAGACTTTGGTTAAGCCCGATTATCAGTAAGCCGCAAATTATTATTCGTTGAATCATATCCCTTAAATCCGAAAAATTCGGGTATTGTCATGGGCAAATCGACATTTAGTTGAAAATTATAAATTTATCAGCTTCCTGTTCCTGCGCCGTCGGGCAAAAAGAGTTTTATTGGACGTTGGGTCATAAAGTTTATCTCACAGGGGGTGTCTTGCGAACCCAGCCTGAATTTATGAACAGATCGGGATAAAACGCCCAAGCTGATTTTCCAGAATTATCACTATAATAGCACTCTCTCCCCCTATAAACAAACACTTTCAATAAAATAAAGCGGCTTGGCTTTCAAACTTGCTTTTTGGGGCAAAGTATTGTATAAGAGGGGTGGTTATTATCGACTATTCAAGGTAACATAAACAATTAAAATCAGAAGATTTTATACAATGCCTAATAAAGACAAACTTAAGGTTGCGGTAGTGGGAGTAGGCCATTTAGGGCAGCACCATGCCCGAATTTACTCCCAAATGAAGGAAGTGGAGCTGGTATGCGTGGTGGACATCGACCCGGGCAGGGCCAAATCGGTAGCCCGCCAGTATAATACAAAATATAAAAACAATTACCGCACCATAGATGGAACCTTAGACGCGGTTAATATTGCTGTACCTACAAAAGATCACTTTGAAGTGGCTCAATATTTCCTTAACCGGGGGATCCATGTACTGCTGGAAAAACCGATCGCCAGGACTCTGGAAGAGGCTAAACAGCTGGCGGAGTTGGCTGAGGAAACCGGCGCCATTCTCCAAATAGGGCATATAGAACGCTTCAATCCAGCGGTAGAAGCCCTGACCAAGCGGATACGCTCTCCCAGATATATCGAATCCCATCGGCTGAGCCCTTTTGACGTCCGAGGGACGGATGTGGACGTCGTTCTGGATCTGATGATTCACGATCTGGATATTATCCTGAGCCTGGTTTCAGCTCCCCTGTGCCGGGTCCAGGCCGTGGGCGTCCCGATTATCTCCGAACACGTAGATATTGCCAATGTTCGTCTGGAATTTAAAGATACTTGTGTAGCTAATATGAATGCCAGCCGGGTTTCATTTAACCGAATGCGCAAGATACGTATATTCCAACAGGACACCTACTTTTCCCTTGACTGCGCCAAGCAGGAGTTGGTCAGCATCCGTTTGCAAAAAGAAACCCCTTATGAAATTAATGAGTTGCCCTTTAAAATAATTCGGGAAAAGGTCAAAATCATAAAGCAGGAACCTCTGAAGCGTGAGTTGGAGGCCTTTATTCACTGTGTTAAACATGGCAAGCCTCCATTGGTTTCCGCTCAAGATGGTATCTTAGCCCTTAAGGTAGCGCTCGATATTAATGCTGAGATCAGGCGGGTGATTAAAAAATCGATAGAAGCATCGTCTACCCCGGAGAAGGTATAATGCAAGACGATTCCATAGTACTGGTTACCATTAGCGGCAAAGATGCGCCGGGCATTGTATCGGCCATGACCAGTGTCATCGCCGGAGCCAGCATAAGAATTCTGGATATAGAGCAGGTGGTTATTCATAACATGATCATCCTGTCTATCCTCATGGATTTTGCCGAGGGATCGAATGAGCAGAAACCGGTGTTAAAAGAGCTCTTGTTTGAAGCCAAACGATTAGGTTTGAACCTGGATTTCAATGTCCTCTCTGATACCGATTTCAGCCTGCACAATACCAGATTCACCTACGCTATTACCTGTGTGGGAGAAAATATTTCAGCCGACGTGCTGGCCAGGATTTCCAGCACTCTGGCTGCCGCTAAAGTAAATATAGATAGAATCGGAAAACTGAATGAGGGAAAATTAAATTGTGTGGAGATGATCGCTTATGCTGATCAAGCGGTGGATATATCCGAACTGAGACGGCAATTGCTGCATATCAGTACCGAGTATCCGGTAGATATCTCTTTGCAGAAAGAGAATATTTTTCGAAAGGCAAAACGTCTGGTAGTTATGGATATGGACAGTACCCTGATCCAGGTGGAAATCATCGATGAGTTGGCCCGGCTGGTAGGGGTGGGAGAAGAGGTAGCTCAGATCACGAGCGCAACCATGGCGGGAGAGTTGGATTTTGAGCAAGCTCTTATTCAGCGGGTTTCCCTGCTTAAGGGGTTAAAGGTTGAAACCTTGCAGCAAGTATATGATAATACAAAGCTTATGCCGGGAGCAAAGAAACTGATTGGCATCCTAAAAAGGCTGGGATACAAAACCGGAGTAATCAGCGGAGGATTTGATTTCTTTACCCAGCGCTTTAAGCAGGATCTGGGGCTGGATTACGCCTTCGCCAATACCCTGGAAATAAAAGACGGGGCGCTGACTGGCAAATTGGTAGGTCCCATAATAGACGCTCCAAAGAAAGCCGAGTTATTAGAAGAGATTGCCAAACAGGAAGCTATCTCTTTAGAACAGGTAATTGCCATTGGTGATGGGGCTAATGACCTGTTGATGCTGGAGCGGGCAGGTTTGGGAATCGCCTTTAATGCTCAGCGCAAGGTGAGGGAGGCCGCAAGTTATAGTATATCGCAAAGAAATATAGATTCTATACTGTTCTTATTGGGAATTAATGAGCGGGATGTGGAGGAAATTAGTTAGTCGTTTGCGCTTTTTTCCACATTTAGCTTAATGGTCTTTTCTATTTGCTGTATATATTGTTTTATCTTGGCTTTAGTTTTTGCCGCTTCAGGAGTATCGGGATAAGTGGAAAAAAGCTGGTCGAATGTTTGCTTCGCCATTTCATAGTTTTGCTGCTCATAATAGTACATAGCCACATTGAGTAATCGGTCACGATGTTTTTTAAATTTATCGTTATATTCCCTTTTCAGTTGCCGGGCCTTCTCGGCCTCACCTGAATAAGGATAGGCAGCGATTATCTGATCAGTCAATTCCATGGCCTTGAGATAGTCATTGTTCTTGACAGACTCTTCTGCCTCATTGAATAAATCACGGGTAAATGTCATCCTTTCAAACATTTCTTTTTGCCGCACATCCTTCTGTTGGCGCATCGGGCTTCGCCAATTCCCAGATTCTTTTATGTTCGCACCTACCCTGTCCATGGCCTTATAGAGTAAATTAATCGTATAGGGATAATTATCCTGCTCTGGAATATTGAAGCGGATTATGCCGCGTCTTTGTTTGGCTGAATCATGGGCATGTTTATAATAAGCAAAGGCTCCTTCCCAGTTTTGGGCCGCTTCGGCTTCCTGGCCCTTATAATAATACTGCTCAACCTCGCTCATTTCAGGGCGCAGATAATTATCCAGTTGTGCACAACCGGCAATTAGCAGTGCAATCCATAATGTACAAACAGTTACCCGCTTCATTTTACCTGTTTGGCCTGGTTTAAATTAATACGCTTATTTCTTCCAATAACTAGACTCATTTGCGCATGATTTATTCCGAATCAATATAACCCGGCAAAAATGCAGATAAGCTATATCCCCGCCGCCATCTCAGCTATAATTTCTTCGGCCGCTGCCTTTGGCTCCTGCGCATCCCGTATCGGTCTACCAACTACGATATAATCCGCACCGGCTTCGATGGCTTGCCTGGGAGTTACACTTCGTTTATGATCATCAACCTTAGCGCTGGACAATCTTACCCCAGGAGTAATAATTAATAGCTCCTGACCAACCTCCCGCCTTATGGCAGCTATTTCCTTACCGGAGGCAATCACGCCGTCACAGCCTGATTCATGCGCAGCCCTAGCCCGGGAAAGCACCAAGTCCTCCAGCGAACCGCCAAAGCCCAAACCCCTTAACCCTGCTGTATCTAAACTGGTCAGAACGGTCACCGCTAAAAGCTGTAAAGCCGAATTCCCCCTGCCGGAAACGGCTGCCTTAACAATTGCGCTATCCCCGTGAATGGTCAAAAATGATACTTTAGTCTCAGTGACCGCTTTAACCGCCCGTTTGACCGTCTCCGGCACATCATAATATTTCAAATCCAAAAACACTTTTTTGTTATTATTAATCAGCCAATTGACAAACACAAGTCCAGTGCCCAAATGAAGCTGCATCCCCACCTTGAAGAATGACACCACCCCATCCAGCTTCTCCACCAACTTCATAGCCGTATATTCGTCCGCCACATCCAGGGCGAAAATCAAACGCTCATTAAGCTTTACGTCCTTCATGAAAACCTCCCATCGTGATTATATATTATTATATACTATTTTTCACTACTGTCCGGTAAAAAAATTTTAATGGTACAAAAACATTAGGTATATCAGGATGATTGACCCCAAAAAAGACTTTTTCGATTTCAATTTGCTCTGGGATTTATGCCATGATCTATCCACCTTAGAGTGGAAA
>JAJRUU010000282.1 GCA_024277605.1 bacterium | reverse complement strand
CCAATAGGGCAACTGCGCTCCGCACTCGCCGCAGGAATAACGCAGCAACTGTTTTTCCTGGGATTTAAAGGCCCGCTTATACTCCTCGCAGCTTTCTTCATAATGTTTTTTGCGCTTATGTACCTTAGCCAGCTCATAGTGTAACAGTGGAAACTCTTGTCCCTGTTGGATCAGGTATTCCAATCGTTCCTTGGCCTCATCCAGCATCTCCAGCTTCAGATATAACATTCCCAGAAATAGATGCAGGCTGTAATCCTGGGGCCTGTCCTGCAGCGCCTTGCGATATGCCTTAATAGCCCGCTGTGGATCGTCGCGGGAAAGGCTCACATCCTCCAGCTTTTTAAGCAAAACCGGCGAATGATTTTGGTGGTAGCCCTTCTCGATGATCTGGTAGGCATCGCTATATTCCTGCTGTTGTTGATAGATATCGACTAATTGGATATATGCCGGGATAAAGCGCTTATCCTGTTTGATAATATCTTTTAACATCTTAATGGCTTCCGGTTTTTGCTCTTGGGCGGCTTGGTTTGCGGCCAGCTCATATTTTAGCCCCAACAGGGTCTGTTGCTCACGGGTTTTTTGTTGTTTGGGCTTCGTCAGACCGACCACCTGCTGCTGTAGCTCATAGGCCTTATCCCAATGACCCTGGTTACAGTATGAATCTCTCAGTCGGGCTAAGGCAGTAAGATTACTCCCGTCAGTCTGAATAATCCGCTGTAACACATCGATCGCCCCATCTATTTTACCCGCCCGCTGATAATCCTGGCTTAATTTAAGCATTATATCGGCACTGCCGGCACTTAATTCCAAGGCACGTGAATGATAATTAGCGGCCGCATCCCAATCACCAGTTGAAAAACAAATATCCCCCAAGGCCGCCTGGGCTCGCACATGCTGGGGAGCCTTAATCAACAACTTATTAAAGGCGTTGCTGGCTTCTGAGTGACGTCCACTGGCCATAAGCTCTAACCCAAGCGCATATTGGCGCTCGATAAATTCATTGTGCTTATCTTCCCTGGTTTTTAACCACTGCTGCACCGAACGCCGTATATCCTTAACCAACATAATGCCGAAAGTGATTAACATCCCGCTCAACATAGACGTAAGCAGCACTACAATAAGCGGCACATCGACATAGACGCCCAACCAGGGCAGGGTTATCTCCTCTACCTGACTTGGATTAAGCCAGGCAATGCGCGTACATAAAACAATAAGCAAAATAACGAAAACCGCCGATATGACATAGCGCAAGCCATCAAATTTCCTTGATTTCATACCCTTCTCCCAAACCCAATATTTAAGCGCATCGTTTAACCGAATACCCCAATACCCTAAAATTCCAGCCGCGAGGCATTTTGCCACAGTTCTTCCAAGTCATAGAACTGGCGTGCTTCCTGGTCAAATATGTGCACAATTAATTCACCATAATCCAGCAGAATCCAAGCTGATCCCCATTTACCTTCCTGGTGTATCATCTTGACTCCAACAGATTTCAGCTTCTCCTGAATGCCTTCGGCAACAGCCCGCATTTGCTGTGACGACTCAACACTACAAATGAAAAAATAATCAGTGAAATCAGAAATCCCTTTAAGCTCCAAGACACAGGGATCAATAGCCTTTTTGTCGATTACCGCCTCGTGCACTAACTTAAGTTTCTGATCGATATTAATGTCTTACCTCCTGGTATAACCGGTTCTTTAAAATATACTCATCCACTAATGTGGGCACTAAATATTTTATTGACTCCCCCCGCCGAATCAGCGCCCGTATTTCTGATGAAGAAATGTTAACTGATAAAGCCTCTATCAAATATACACTGGCTTTGGTTTTAATAGCAGGAGCTTCTTCTGTCAGGCTCGACCTTTTAATTAATTGATATTCAAATGGAGTCAAACCTTCAACAAAACCAGCATCGAAGCGTTTGATTAATTTGTCCAAACCGGCTCCCGGCCGTTCAATCACCACAAAACGGCACAGTTCAAATAGCTTAGGAATATCCTTCCAGGTGGAAATTGCCAAAAACGCATCTGAACCCACTAAAAAATGCAAATCAACCTTAGCGCCGT
Source organism: bacterium (assembly GCA_024277605.1). Taxonomy (GTDB): domain Bacteria; phylum SZUA-182; class SZUA-182; order SZUA-191; family JAJRXT01; genus JAJRUS01. The sequence goes on along the minus strand of JAJRUU010000282.1, from coordinate 11,817 downwards.
AAATCTGCTTTAATTGCCCCAAGGTATCTACCGTATATGATTTACCCCCCCGCTCAACTTCTATTTGAGACACATTAAAACATGGGTTGTCCAGTGTAGCCAGGGTAGTCATTGTCAGCCTATCCTGAGACGAAATTGTTTCCTGAGTGGGCTTATGCGGTGGAAGAGACGAAGGCACAAATAGCACCTGTTCAAACTTGAACAACTGCCGGATCTCCTCTGCTACCAGCAGATGCCCAATATGGATAGGATTGAACGTGCCCCCGAAAACCGCTACCCTGTTCATCTATAATAACTCACAATAGTTATTCACCAGCTTTATCATTCCCTGATCTGCCCATCTCCATAAACTACAAACTTGGTGCAGGTCAACTCTTCCAAACCCATTGGGCCGCGGGCATGCAGCTTTTGAGTGCTGATGCCAATCTCAGCCCCCAGGCCCAGCTCCCCGCCGTCATTGAAGCGGGTGGAAGCATTGACAAATACCGCTGAGGCATCCGCTTGCTCGATAAACCGGCGCGCAGTAGTATAGTTTGAGGTGACAATCGCCTCTGAATGCCCGGAACCGTATTTATGGATATGCTCAAGAGCCTGCTCCATACTGCTGACCACCTTTACCGCCAGAATCAGATCCAGATACTCGGCATACCAGTCATCTTCAGTAGCTTCCAGCGTTCCAGGCACTATCTTCCCGGTTGCCGCACAGCCCCTTATTTCCACCCCCGCAGCCCTTAACTTCTCAAACAGAGGCGGCAAAAACCACTCAGCGACGCCCTGATGCACCAGCAGCGTTTCCATGGCATTACATACTCCGGGGCGCTGTACCTTGGAATTATACGCAATATTTTCAGCCATATCTAAATCGGCGTCCTCATCCACATAAACATGGCACACACCCTTATAATGTTTGATTACCGGGATAAGCGAGTTTTGCACCACCATGCGGATGAGCGATTCTCCCCCGCGTGGAATTATCACATCGATGTACTCTTCAAGCTTTAACATTTCATTCACCGCCGCCCTGTCGGTATTTTCGATAAGCCCAATCGCCCCTTGTGGAATACCGGCATCGCTTGCCGCCCGGCTCAAAATACGGGCAATCGCTGTATTGGAGTGTATTGCCTCCGAACCACCGCGCAATATCACCGCATTACCTGATTTTAAGCATAATCCAGCCGCATCAGCGGTCACATTGGGACGTGACTCATAAATAATGCCCACCACCCCCAAGGGCACCCGCATCCGCCCTACCTGCAAACCATTGGGCCGCCGCCGCATGCGGATAACCTCGCCTACCGGATCGGGCAGCGCAATCAATTCCCGCAGGGCTCCGGCCATACCGCTTATTCTTTTTGCATTTAGGGTTAACCGATCGATTAAGGCCGGGGATAAATCCCTTTCTTTAGCCGCGGCTACATCTTGCTCGTTAGCCGCTATAATCTGTTGTTTATTATCCTCTAAGGCTTTTGCCATAGCGTCCAGCGCCTGGTTTTTTATAGCGGTAGAGAGCAGGGCCAACTTGCGCCCGGCCTGCCTGGCTGCTTTGGCTTGGGTTGCTACCTGTTGCTTAATACTCATTGCTTAATCCCTTCGTAATGTAGCTGCCGACCTCTCTTTATGACGTAGTCGCCGACCTTCAGGTCGGCCTAAAATGGCGGGTCTGAAGACCCGCAACTACAACCCACAGTTACAATTTGGCTTTATCAAAAACCAATGAACCAGAAAATGAATAACGCCTGTAATCCTCTACCAACCCTCTGAGCACTGGATTTTCCAAAATATAACGCATGATAACCTCCAAATTTTCCTCTTTTCTTAGCACATGATCGTAATAACTGCGCTGCCATAAGGTATTACCGGTGCGTGTTTTAAAAGCATAAGCCGATTTTTGCTTGAATATCTTGACAAAATCTTTTAGTGAGGAGTTGTGCTCACCTTGTAACAACAGATGTAAATGATCCGGCATAAAGCAATAGGCAAGAATTGAGAAATTATATGCTTTGGCGCAATTTGTCAATTCATTTAACAGGTTATCAACAAATGTCTTTTCTTTAAAGTGCTCAGCCTTGTTATGGGTACAAATTGTTATAAAGTAGCTGTAAGCCCCAATGTAACTAAATGATTTTAACCTTGTGCATTTGGGGTATTTAAGGATTTGAGTCATCTTTTGGTTGTATTCGCCAATTTTCCTCATTTTAATGTAGTCGCCGATCTTCGGATCGGCCTAACACGGCGGGTTTAAAAACCCGCAGCTACAGTTTTTGTGCTCTGGTTCACAAGCCCCACAAGCGATAGAGTCATCAGTAATCTCATACGCCATATTCTTCTTTCCTCTACCACTCTCATTGGGGAAACAGGTTTATAGTTGTTCAATGAAATTAGTATATCCTGATAATCTTTTAATTCCTTTTGCGCTTTTTCGATATTTTTGCTTTGCTTCGTTCATTATCAGAGCTTTTTGCTTTGCTTCGTAGTTAGCCCTATCCTTCATTCCAAAGCCCGCGCCAAATATAAAAAATGCTAAAATTCAGACCAAAATTCCTGCAAAAACATTTCCAGTTATACCAGCCCCAAATGACCCGCCGAATACCCCTGCAATTATGCCCACTATTATACCTTTATAACCCTCATGATATTTTTCTATTTTACTACGAAGTTCATAAGGATAATCTTTTTCATCATAAGAGGAACACTCCTTGATCTTTATATTTTCCCTCTTTATCTCGATTTCTAACAACCCAATTTCACTCCTTACATTGTTCGTTATTTGTCCCCCAATGTTATTTTGGGATACAATAAGTTCGCAAGCCAATTTCCTGGCATCAAGCAGGTCGAAGTAGCTGTCTCTGGCAAGATAGTTTTCAAGCTTATTACAATCTCGATCAAGTTTTTTGATTTGCCCTGTAACCCGATTCGTTTTGCAAAGGATTTTGTTGTTGGCAACAAGCTGAGATAGTTTTGCTTGAATTTGGGAAGCAATTTCATCTTTAAGCCCTTTTATCAGCTGATAAATACTACCCATATATGGTTTAAAATCTTCGGTATTTTCAATTTTAAGACAATAGTATTTATCCTCCAAGATAGTATGTTTTAGGGAATTCAACATTTCAGATTCTCTTCCAAGAGCGGCCCAGTATTGAGCCCCTTGAAAATAGGCTTCTATCAAGTCGGGTGTTAAGGTGATAGCTTCTTTCACGCAAGCTAGGGCTTCTTGAGGCTTTTGTTCTGAATATTTAATCACTCCTCTATGTAGCAGGCTATAACTGGTATGATAAGCGGATTCTGGGGCAGCATATTTTATCGCTTTATCAAAATATTCCAACGCCTTTACTTTATCCTTTTTGTGAAAGAGATAGATGTTGCCAAGACTGATATGAACGGCGAAGTCATCTCGGCATTTTATCTCTGATGCAAGAAATTCGGTCAGGGCATCTTCAATCCAGCCGTTTTGGTAGTATCTTTCCGCCCTCTTTCTCAACTCTTTGGCTTGGGTATCCAAGGGAGCAGATAATACCTCCAGGATAGATTGTAAGACTTCCCGATTCTGCTCTATTTGCCAGACAATCTCTCCTATGCCCCATTCAAAGGCAGCCTTTAATCCAGCAATTCCATCGGCAACCCGATCAATCCCTATCTCTACAGCGTCTATTCCCCTGGCTACGGCATTCAACCCTTCGCTTAATCGCTCTTGACTTACTACAATAGCATTAGCGGAGGCCAGTTGACTGGCGACCATGGCTTTGGTCTGTTTGTTAAGGCCGGATACCAGGCTATTTACATCCTTGCCAAGTTCCAACCCTTTATAATAAGATTTTCTTACTTCCCAGGGAGTTAATGTTGTCATGAGTAACCCAGTTTCTTAAATTCCCAATAAATGTCATTGCGAGCAAAGCGAAGCAATCTTAAGTCAATGGATTGCTTCGTCGCTATGCTCCTCGCAATGACGACTTTCTTTCATCCCACCATCTTACCGACAATTCTTACCGCTTCACTGGCTGAGGCCCCGTAATCATTTGCTCCAATTTTATCGGCAAACTTTTTAGATACCGGGCCGCCGCCGACCAACACAATGTATTTATCCCGCAAGCCCTTTTCGTTAAGTAAATCGACCAAACCCTGCATACTATCCATAGCAGTCGTCATAAGTGTCGACATAGCGATGATTTTAGCCCCTATCTCTTCAGCTTTTTCGATGAATTTTAGCGGCGGCACATCCCTGCCTAAATCATGCACCTCAAATCCGGCGGCCTCCAGCATTATTTTGACCAGGTTCTTGCCGATATCATGGGTATCTCCCTGCACCACCCCGATTACCACCTTGGCTCTATCCCCCGCTTGATCGAATTTAATATACGGCCTTAAGACCTCTAATCCGGCATAGAAGGCATCTGAGGCAATCAGTAACTCAGGGATAAAGCAACTACCGGTCTCATAATCACGACCCAGCCGCTCCATGGCCAGTCCCATACCCTGCCTGATAACCACCACCGGATCTATTCCTGAATCAACCAACTGTTGACAAATATGCCGGGCTTTATCCTCATCCCCATCAATTACCGCACTCTTAAGTTCTTCCAAAAGCGCATCTTTATCGGTCATATATCTCTCCAGATGAGATGACAAATGCCAAAGCTCAAATGTCAAATGAATGACAAAGGGTCAATGACCCAGACTCAAATGACAAAATTTCTGACACTTGGAATTTTTTCCTAATATGCCCCAAATTCCCGGGCAGCTTCCAGCATGGCATCCACACTCTCCGGCGGAGTGACTGTCGGCAAGTTACAGGCCGGCATCAGCACAAATCCTCCGGGGAGGTGTTTGCCTTCCTCTATACAGCGTTTGCACTCCTGTTTTACTTCGCCAGGTGTACCGGCTGCCAGAATTTCAGTGGAGACGTTTCCGGCAATGATATAATCCGGCCCAAAAAAACCGGCGGTATCTTTTAAACTCATACTGTTACCGATAGTAATAATAGAGCGGGGGGGGATGGGTATATCGCTCCAATGCTGCAAATTACCTCGATGATCACCGCATATATGCTCAATGCACGATTTAATCCCCCGGGCAATTAAATGTTCATGCAACTCCTTGGTATATGGATGGAAGAAATCCTTAAAGTGCTTTGGTGAAATAAGCTGGTTGGATTCAATCGGATAGCCCAAGTACACAGTGCAGTTTTCCGCCCCGAACTCCTCCACCGACCAGTCAGTGGCGGCCTTAAGGTAATCGGTAGACTTACGCAACACCTCATGTAATTCCTGAGGATGCTTTATAATCCACTTGAGCATATCCTTTTTGCCAATAATGGAGGCGGCGCAGTTACCGGGTGAAACCAGATAGACCATAGCCCGCCCACCTTTTTGGCGCATAATTTGACTGAATTCAAACGCCAGCTGCATAATACCGTTACCGCGCGGGTTGGGGACAGCAAGCTGTCTTACTTCTCCGGGTGATTCTATCGGTGTTTTCATTACCTGGGGAGTTTGCGATTCATCACTAAAAGGAAATTTTATCTCCCCGCCTAAATCCCAGGCCCCGTAATCAGCCCAACCATAAGACGGCCCGCCATCCAAGCCCGGATGACGTTTTTTTAACTTAGCATCCGCCTCTACCGCTTTCTCCGGATAGCGGTAAAAATCACCGCGGCTCATCCCGGACACCCTGGCTGAATACCCCTTGGAAAATGGAATCACCGGCACCCGGTCAATCGGCTTTTTTTGAATCAGCCCCATCATCCGCTCTTTAGGCGTCATTTTGTCCTGTAACATGGTTTGCCTCCGTATTTGTTATAATTACTACAGTCTATTGAATTTCTCTATAGTGATATCGGCTTGGCGTATCAGTTTGCGCAGTACGCCGGGGCCGAGTTCATTGTGTTGAGGTATAGATAATGTCCATTGATAATCAGGTTTTGTCAGCATCACATGGGAGCCTTTTTGACGAACAATAGCCCATCCCGCTTTTTGAAACTTCCGCACCGCTTGTGCCCCTGAGTAAGAGTTTTATATTTATACTCATTACACGAAAACTTCAACCGGCCGTGCAGGGTCATAAGACTGTTTTGCTTCCATCACCTCAAGCCATCCCTCGATAGCTTCCTTAATATTGGCAATGGCCTCTTTATGGGTTTTCCCTTGCGAAAGACAGCCCGGAATAGCGGGAACCTCAGCTACATAATATCCTGCCTCATCCTGCTCAATTGCCACATTAAATCTCATGCTGTCTACTTAATCTAAGCACCATTAAAAAGCGCCGCTGCCTCCTTGTGCGGATGAGCGTCGGCACTCGCACGGTTAGCATTAAATACTGTGCCAAATTCCAGGTTTAATACTAAAACCCCCTACTACTACTAAATATGTCCGTTTAATTTAGCATCTCCCTGTTGTTTTTTTAGCCCACCTGCTTGGAATATGAAAGAAAATTGTATACTATTTTTTGATTTGCGTCAAATTATCTTTTATCCCGACAAGTCGGGTTTTTGGCTTGAGTCAAATCGTTATCCAGCCAGTAACCTCGAAATACAACCAGCTATCGTCTGCCGGATGACAATAACCTAAATATTCTGGCAGGATAGATCAGCTGGGAAATCCTGCATCAAATAGTGTATAATAAGTTAGCAACTTGAAGGAGATTCAAATACTAAAATGAACAAAACACCGCACAAAAAAAGAAAATTCTTTCTGATAAGCCTGGCCATTCTCTTGTCACTGGCGCTGGCAGCTACTATTTTTTTGCCGTATCTGGTTGATATTAACAACTACAAAGGATTTATTGAAACAAAAGCCGAAGAGTTGTTGAACCGCCGGGTATCGATTGAGCAAATACAACTGCATCTTATAAATGGAATAGGTATCCGCTGCGTCGGGGTCAGGATTGGAGATGCCAGTGAAGAAGGAGATTTTATCTCCGCAAAAGATATGCTGCTTAAGTTTAAACCCCTGCCATTACTCAAAAAAGAAGTGGCTATCAGAAAGATAATCCTTGAATACCCCCAAATCAACCTGGAACGGGATTCTAAAGGAAAATTCAACTTTCCCACCCTGATAGTTGCCCCCCCAACGGAAGCAGAAAAAGTGGAAGAAAAGTGGAAACTGTCCCGCCTGTCAATCGATAAAATTCTGATCCGCAAAGGATCGGGCAGGCTACTGGATAAGACTGTTAACGATAGAGGGCTGCCCACCAACATTAAGGAATTGAACCTCAGCATAAATAATTTTGAACTGGGCCAGCCGTTTGAGCTGACACTGGATGCTGAACTTAAACGTAAAAAAAACAAAACCAGCCACATAGAATTATCCGCCCGGGTTATCGGCTTGGATAAAAACATGCTCGATCTATCTCATATAAAGCTAACCGCCCAGGCTAAAATAAAGAACTGGGACGTAACTGCTCTAAATGCTTATTATAAAAAATATTTACCCTGGGACTATTTAGCCGGTCTAGCCAATATGGAGCTTGATTATCGGGGTAATCTGAGCAACGATTTCACATTGGATGCCAAGGTTGCTTTAAGGGCAGCCCGCTTAACTTATAACTATCTATATGCCAAGCCGGTGCCGGTGCGTGCCGGTAAATGCAAAATAAAGTTGACCCTGAAAAACAATCGCTTAGACTTGTTGATAAATTCCATAGATTTAGACTGTGGCCAGTTCAACATCACCGGGGAACTTCTTTTAGCCAACCTTTTATCTCCCAAACGCAGCATCAAACTCCAGACCGCCTTTTCACCATTTAGTTTTGAATATGGCAAACGATATATTACCTATGAAGTAATCCCGGATAAAGCAGCTGATTTTATAAAAAATTCGGTACACCATGGAACAATTGAAAACCTATCAGTGGGCCTGGATGGGGAAATCCGGCGGCTAAAAGAAATAAAAAAGCCGGAAAACTATGGTCTGCTTTCTGCATCAGCTAACTTTAACGGGCTTAGTCTGGTACTGGGTAATCAAGGTTACAGCTTTAGAGATGTCACCGGGTCAGTCGACTTACGGGATGGAATACTGAGCTTTGATACGCTTAATGCGAATTTAGGCGCTAAGCACATTAAAATATATGACAGCCAAATATCGAATCTGTACTCGGCTCCTCAATTTGAAATACATTCAACCTCGACCCTCGCCTGGAACGATAGTTTAATTAAAGAAAACCTGCCCGCAAAGATCACTGAAAAAATCAATATCCCTGAGCCTATAATTTTGCAATTACAGGCCAACGGAAACAGCCAGAAATTAACCCTGAAGGGCAAACTCGATCTGACCCGGAACTCATATACCTATGGTTCCTGGCTGAAAAAGGAAACCGAGCTTCAGAACTCCCTCGATTTTGACGCCCAGTTGCATAACTGGAAAAACTTTGACTTACAAAGAATCACTTACCATTTAAATGAATCACAGCTGCTTGTAAACCTGGAGAAAATAAAACCGTTAAAGCTGGACATACAAACCCGGCAATTTGATATTCAGGATCTAAGGCAGATTATCCCCGACTTATTTACTCCCCAATCAAGTGGTCTGATTAATGCCGATATCAGGATTTCCCCTGCGGCAGCCTCCCCCGAAGAGATAAATATAAACGGCAAAACTAGTATTCAGCAAGGCTGGCTTCAATTGGAAAAATATCCGATTAAGCTGGAAGGGGAAAGCCCGCTTCATTTTGACATCTCAAGTACACCCGGCGGACTTAAAATAAACGCAGAAACGGAGCTGACCCAGACAGCCTATTCCTACAAAGATTGGCTGCACAAACCCCGCGGGTTAAAAAACGTTGTTACTTTCCAGGGAACGCTCGAAGATACGGGGAGCTTACAGATTGAGAAGTTACTCATTGCCCTGGACTCTTCTCTTGCTAAGCTTAGCGGCCGTATAAAGGACTTTGAGTCTCTTGATTCAAAACTCAAAATAACTGGTGAGCAGATGAATTTCGACCACATAATCCCTTTATACGCCAATTTACTACCCGGTAAGATAAAGGATGCCCGTGGTTATTTGAACCTGGACCTGGAACTTGACGGCCCGCTAAAGGATTCCTCCCAACTTAAGCTTCAGGGGGAAGCCCAGGTTTATGATGCCCTGATTACCGGAGAAGACCCCGCTTATCAACTGTCAAACCTCAACCTCAAATTAACTGATTTCAAAGATTCTGCCCTGGGGCTGTCCATCCAGGCCGGGCAGGGCTTCTATAAAAAGCTCAAGTTCTCTAATGTTACAGGCCAGGCTGGAATTAGAAGCTCTCAACTGCTGATCGATTCCCTCTCGCTCAATATCTACCAGGGAAACCTACTGCTTAAGGGAAAGCTGGCGCTGGCACTGGTGCTGCCCCCTGCCCCGCCCCGATACGATTTAAGCTTTACCGCTGAAGGACTGGATGTATCTCAACTGGCCAAAGAATTACAACCCGAAAAAGGCGTTATAAGCGGAAAGGTCAGGGCCATCGGACAATTATCTAATACCGGAGAAGCGGAAAATAACTTCGCCGGGATGAATGGTATTGTAAAGCTGCGACTGACTGATGGCGTAATTAAACGATATGGTGTGCTGGCCAAAATATTCTCCATGATTAGCCCCAGGCTCCTATTAAGTGGCAAGACACCGGATTTCGAAACCGAGGGTTTTCCTTACCAAAGCATCGAGGGGAAGTTTATAATTATAAATGGGGTGGCTACTACCGAAGACCTGATATTGTCCAGCGATGCCTGGAAAATAGTAACCCTGGGGCAAATCGATATGGGTAAAAAGCAGCTTGAGCTGAAGGTATATGTCCAGCCGTTGCAGGCGCTGGATGATTTCGTGTCCAGGATACCGCTTGTCGGAAAAATCCTAAAGGGAGAAAAACGAGGGGTTTTAGATACCTACTTCACCGTAACCGGCAATATGGATGCACCAGTAATCACCGCCAAACCCATTAGTTCTCTGGGCGAAACCATATTCGGCATTATAAAGCGTACGCTCAGCCTGCCGTTTACTATATTCTCCGACCAAGGAGGGGCATAGCCCCTAGGGGCTATGCCCCTTTTTTGAATTTGAAAGCGTGACTTTCCCCTTACTGTAAATACCCCAGATCGGCTAAACTTTTTCTCAGGTGCTGGTTTTCGGTATTTTTAGACGTTGTATCGTTTTCTTTTTGTAAGGCGGCTTGATACTTGATTTGTTTGCTGCTTAGGCGGCTTTCCGGGGTAAATATTTCCTGTAACACCCGGCCTCGCATATCCTCTGCCAGGGGTACATCCATTATGTGCATTATAGTAGGCGCAACATCCAGCAGGCTAGCCTGGGGCTGGCTGGCCTGAGACAGACTGGTCTGAATCGGGCCGCCACTTTTTTGTTTATGGCCGATATCTTCACCATAGGCCATAAAAATACCTTCGGGATGATTGCCGCTGCTCCAGGCACGCTCTCTCACCTGGAAAGTACCCCCGCCGATTCCGCCATACATTTCAAAACCATCAGCCGGCATGGCAACCACATCCGGCGCCAGATCAATATACTCGCCTTCATACACGTCCTCTTGTAAGTGAATCTCGTCGATCACCTTTTTTCCATTATCCGGTAGCTGAAGCAGCATTAGTTTCTGGCACAGCTCACTCCGCACCCCTTCGTAATTCTCACCCAATAGCTTACGGTTTATATAAATAACTCCCTGACTCAATGAAACTGCTGTCGATGCGCGCCAATCAACCTTCTGATCTATCATGTTGGTTTTTAGGAAGGGGTACATACCGGGAATTCTGTCCTTTATGCGCCAGGGGAGTATTTTCTGTGCCAAAGCGGTTACATGCCTCTCCTGCCAGCCAAGCTTTTGTACTCCCCACGAATCGAGCAAGCTTATAAAATCACCGGCATCCATTTTCAGCTTGAGATAGCCCTCCTCGATCAACCAATTATTGATCATAAAGCTATGCTCTATCTTCATCATACCGTGATCCGAAAATATTACTAAATAACAACCCACATCCATCAGCCGCCCTATAAACTTATCTATCAACTCCCAAGCTTTGGCTACCACCTCATCCATCCCATAAAAATGCTGCAAGGTGTTAATATAAAATATGGTCATATGCAGAAAGCCGTATTCGCCGCTCTTAAGCAGGTCCAGCAGCAGCCTGAAGCGCATAGTTATCAAATCGGCAATTTCGGCCAGCATATGCCATTTATCGTTTGTATCTACCCAGCGCATGTCTATACGGTAGTCATACCGTTTTCGTATTTCCTCCCACCAGGTGTCAGGATAAGTAATCCGCTCATATAAGGCGCTTCGGTCACGATCCAGCGGCGCACCGAAGCCGGACACCATAACCCCGTTTACCGCCTGGGGAGGATAGGTGGTGGGCATATTGATAATGGCTACCCGGTGACCGGCGGCTCCCAGATAATCCCAGAAATCTATCCCCTTAAAGGAATGCGCATTGGGAAAAGTCAACTTACCCTTTGCCCGGTCCCAACCGGTCCACCAGAAGACTCCCAGTTGACCGGGATTCTTAGAAGTGGAATAACAGCGCCAGCCGGGACAGGTAACCGGCGGGATAATGCTCATAAGCGGGCCTGAGCAGCCGTGCTCTATTATGCGCTTAATATTTGGCAGGCGGCCTTTAGCCAGCCAGGGATTTAAAGCACTCCAACTGGCTCCATCCAACCCCAACGCCACTACTTTAGGAGATTTCATAGTTTTTTACTGTATCACTACTGTCCGGTTAATAATCGAATAAATTCAACTGGATACAACCAGATGTTTCAGCTTTTTGGTAATCACATTGCGTAAGTAGCTGATAAATATGAGGTCTCTCGAATAAAGAGATGCTCAAAATTTGCAAAATTG
>JAJRUU010000281.1 GCA_024277605.1 bacterium | reverse complement strand
TGCTGATGGCTATCAATTTGCTTCAGTTGTTGTCTCCAGGACTCATCAAAAAATAGTATTAAAAATTCCAAAATCTATAAGCCGTCTCTGGCAGCGGGGGACGCTGAGGTATATCCCGCCCATGAATGATTCACTGAGCCTGAAGTCTGAACATCCCATGTTCAATGACAAGCTATTAGAGCGTCGAGTGCTTGACCTGACGCCTAATGGTCTTTCGGTTGCTGTTGAATATCCCGATGAGTTGTTTATCAAGGATTTGTTTATTCCCAAAACAACCCTGATTATCCCTGGTGAAAGACCGGTTAAGGTTTCAGTGCAGGTGAAATATATCAGTATGGCTATGGATGAGCAGCGGGGAAATTATTTTAAATGTGGGCTGAGCTTTGTAGACCTTCCGGTTGATGAGACAAACTTTTTGGTTTCCTATTTACTGGGCAAATGCTACCCACATCTTAAGGATGCTAAGGGGGAGAAGTTTGAAACGATTTGGAACCTGTTTTCAGATTCGGGGTTTATTTACAATGAAAAACAAAATTTCCTGGCCCCTGTTGCGACAGAGGCTAAAGATACCTTTAAAAAACTGCTTGGGTCAGGTAATAGATTCTATAAAAATATTATCTTAAAGGAAGGTAGTAAATGCTATGGCACTGTATCAGGTGTCTGGGCTTATGAACACACCTGGGTCATACAACACTTAGCGGCAGTCAAACACCCCTGGAAGTGCGTTTCTAAAGATATGGTCGTTTCCATTGCCGACTTCTGTTCCAAACACCCGGATGTGTGTTATCAAAAGATTTTCTGGCGGGCCAGTAATCCTTGGGCTGCTAAGTTATTCGGCAAATATGCCCACATGGTAAGCGATGAGTCTGATCTCTCCCATCTGGCGTGCTATGCTTACCTGTTTAAATCTCCCCTGGATGATTGTCAGGATATAAATTTACCTGCCGGAGTAGTGATTGAACCACTTACTAAAAGCGAGAAACCATTGATTGAAAGCTATTTTGTGGCTCGGGGAGAGTTTGTTATCCTTCAAACCGACAGCCTGTTGCTGGAAGAAATAGGTTTACCCCATATTAGTCAGATGTATCAGCAAAAGGGGCTAAAGCGAGACCGCCAGATTTATATGGCCAAATCCGGACAGACTTTCTTGGGTTTTGTGTTGATTGAATACTCTTCAATGGGGCTGAACCTATCGGGATTGTTGAACTGTTTTAGAGTCTATACCACTCCCGAATGTGGGAAAATGGAGGTGGAGGTTAAGCGGGGGTTGGTTCAGAAGGCTGCTGAGTATTATCGGCAGCGGGGTCGTCACTTTGCCATCTGTTTGGCGGCCGATGAGGATGTCGAGGTGTATGATACTCTGGGCTTTAAGAAGAAAAAGGAGTATATGTGTTGGACATTTGGCCAACAGTTTATCCAACCCTGGATTAATTACACTAATAAGCTTTTTACCCGGCTTGAGAGGAGATTGGACAGAAAAGCCCAAGTTGTATAGCCGGATTTATTTTATGATAATTGATAATATGCAGTATCTAATGGAAGGAGAGGATGAAACCGAACGCTTGGAGACAAAAACAAGCATTGAATTGGCACGTAATCACCTAGTCTGGGCAGGTATTCAACCTGGCATGAAGGTATTGGACCTGGGCTGTGGAACAGGAATTGTCAGCGCTTTGATGTCTGAGTTGGTTGGTGATAAAGGGTGTGTCGTTGGCGTTGACGGGTCCATGGAAAGAATTGAGTATGCGGAAAAAAGATACTTACGCCATAAAAACATCTCTTTCTATCAGGCAGACTTAAAAGACCTGCCCACCCTGAATGTAGGTTCTTTTGATCTTATCTGGAGTCGCTTTGTTTTTGAATATTTAAAAGAACCGAAAGATATTTTATCCAAGTGCAAAGATCTTCTTAAAAAAAATGGGATTCTTTGTATAATTGATCTTGATGGGAACGGTTTAAATCATTATAAAATGTCACCTGAACTGGAATCCATTTGCTCAAAATTAACAAATAAAATAGAAAAAACTGGTTTTGATTTCTTCGTAGGTCGGAAATTATATAAGATGTTTTATGATCAGAATTTGGCAGACATAGAGGTTGGTGTCGAAGGATATCACTGTATCTATGGGCCTTTGGATAAGGTAGACCGGTTTAATTGGTTAAAAAAAATAGAGACATTATCAAAATATGTTCCTGATGTTGACCCTTATTATCCAGGAGGCCCTGAAGGATTTGTAAGCGATTTCATGGCCTTTTTTGAAGCAGAGGATCGTTTTACTTATACGCCACTCATTAAGGTAAAAGGAAGAAAATGACTATAGGGTACCCGGAAGCTTTTATCCCTGATCTATTCATAAATTTAGTCTGGGTTTGCAAGACATCCCTTGCTAGATAAGGCTTGTAAGCCAACGTCCTGAAGAAACAGGCTGTGCCTGCCCGAATTTTTCGGGTATCAAAATAAATAGCGAAGGTATTAATTTCAACTTTTAAGCCTAAGAAAAATCGCCTCCCATCATTATCAACTGCGCACAGAGTCATGATAACTCCCTAACCGTTCCGTTTATGCGCGAAAACTTAACCGGATAACGCTAAAACAATATAGACCATGAACCTACTATTGAACTTTCAAGCAATATCTTCAGTTCTAATATTAGCAATAGGCATATTAGTTTTAACAAAAGACAATAAAAATCCCATCAATCGGCTATTTTTTTTCCTCAGCTTCTTCTGTTTCCTGTGGATTGCTAATGGTCTTATCCTTAATTACTACATCCTGAATTATAATGGCATTCTATATGTTAAATTAGCGACAGAACTTACAATTTTTTCATCATCTTTTATAGTAGCAACTGCTGCATCGTTCTCTTTGTATTTTCCTAAAAAACTAAGAAAAACATATAAACCATTAATAATACTTATATATATATTCGCTTTAGTGTTTGGAAGTTTTTCGTTGTTGGGGTTATATGTAAAAAAATATGCCGTGGATAATGGAAACCTTGTTGTTGAATATACGGCTCTTTATGATTACTGGTTTTCTTCATATATCATCATTTGTTTTTTGTTTACGGGTAAAAACTGGATCAAAAAATATAAAGTAATTAATTCTGAAATTGAAAGAGTAAAAATTAAATTTGTGTTTTTAGGGGTAATTTTAGCATTTATATTTGGTATAGCTTTTAGCCTGATTATTCCAATATTAGGAGTTTCAAACCCACAAGACCCCATCTTCATCGGACAAATAACCTCATCCTTATCTATTGTTATATTCACCGCCTACGCAATTATTCGATATAAAGCAATGGACATCCAGACCGTTATCCACAAGACAATCATGTGGGCGGTAATGTCCTCAACTGTTATTATACCCATATATATCTATTCTTATCTGATAAAAACACAAAATATAAACCTTGGGATAACCTCAAATACACTAGCGTTAGTCGCCATTCTTTTGCTCTATACAGCCTATCTCAAATACCTCCAGCCCCATATTGACCACCTGTTTCAGCGGAAGAAGTATGATATGCAGGCTGTAATAAAGGAATTTACCGATGACCTGATTGTGCTGAAAGGGCTTAATGAGCTGGTCAACAAGATCATCGGGACAGTTACTGATATCCTTTATGTAAAGAGGTCTTCCCTGCTCTTATATGACAATGATTCAGAGAATCTTATTAGCGCCAGAACAATCGGCATTGATAAAGGGTTAAGTATATCCGCAAGCAGCCCTTTTGTACCATGGCTCAAGGATTATGACCGGATAGTCGAGCAGGAACAGATAGGGGTTGATCCACAGTTTGAGGAGATAAGAGGGGTTGCCAGGGACTATTTTGAGAATGTAGATGCAAAGGTATGTATACCTATAGTCTATGATAAAAAGATTCTTGGTATTATTAATCTGAGTGAGAAGAAAAACTTAAAACCCTACTCAGATATGGATGTAGAGTTCCTGTCCAGCATAAAGAATGAGGCGACTATTGCTATAGCCAATTCCCTTTTGTTCGACAGGGTGGAGAGGCAAAATATAAAATTGAGGGATAGTGCTGAGCACATAAAGCAACAGAATGTTAAGCTAAAGGAATTAGACCTTCTAAAGAGTGAGTTCCTGGCTAATACATCGCATGAGTTGAGAACCCCCATAAATGGAATTATAGGTCTGGTGGAGTCCATTTTAGATGGAGCGGACGGCCCGATAAATGGAAAAGTTCAGTATCATCTGCGGATGATCAACGAATGTGGCCGAAGCCTAAAGAGTTTGGTGGATAACCTGCTGGATTTGACCAAGGTCATGGTGGGCCAGGCGGAGTTTAGTATAAAGGAGCTCAATTTAAAGAGCCTGCTTAATCTGATATTGCCTCTGGGTCAAGGTTTGATTCGTGGTAAGGATATAAGTCTGACGGTGGAGATAGACGAGGACTTGCCTGAAGTTTATGCCGATCAGGATAAAATCTGGCAGGTGGTGATAAATTTATTGGGGAATGCGGTAAAATTTACTCAAGCCGGGGAAATAAAGCTTGGAGCACGGTTATTAGAAGATAGCTCAAATGGTAGGGGTCGGCAGGTGTTGGTGTATATAAGTGATACCGGTATCGGCATACGGCCTGAAGATCAGCAGGTTATTTTTGAGGAGTTTCGCCAATTGGATGGATCGGCGGCCAGGGAATATGGTGGCGCGGGATTGGGTTTGTCCATAACCAAAAAGATTCTCGCCAAGGACAGTGGCGATATTTGGGTGGAAAGTACACCGGGGAAAGGTTCCACTTTCTACTTTACGCTGCCCATTGGAGCTGAACAGGTTGATGAATCTCAGATAGTACAAGCAGATGAGGGGAAACCGGTTGAAGCTATGAGAGGCGTAATGACTGAACTTGAGACTACTGTTGGAGATAAAACCTATGGTTTGAAGAAGGAGGAAAAATATGAGCGGATTGAGCGGGGGCAGGGCGAGCTTGTCCTGGTAATCGATGATAACCCGGTGAATATCGAGGTGGTGAGAACCAGATTACAGCTCAATAATTATAAGGTACTGGCACTTACTGACAGCCAAGAAGGGCTTAAAGTGGCCCTGACCCAAAAGGATAATATCGACTTGATTATCCTGGATTTGATGATGCCCAGGATGAGTGGGTACGAATTCTGCCAACAGCTGAGGAAGTACTCCACTGAAGTGCCCATTATCATGCTTACTGCCAAAGGCAGCACAGAGGATTTGATTTACGGGCTTAATCTGGGCGCTAATGATTATATCGCCAAGCCGTTTAACAAGGAAGAATTGCTGGCCAGAATCAGTGCTCTGCTAAGATTAGGACACTTACAAAAGGAACTAAAACAGAGTAATCACAAACTGGCCAACTTAAATAAAGGTTTAGAGCTGAAGGTGAAACGGCGGACTAAGTCTCTGGAATTGGCCAACAAAGAATTAAGGCAGCTAGACCTGAAAAAATCAGAGTTTCTCTCCGTGGTTTCCCATGAGCTCCGCACTCCACTTACTTCTATTAAGGCATTTACTGAAATCTTGTTGGGGGGTGAGGACACAAACGGCCAAGAAACAGGTAAGTATCTAAAGATAATTAACGATGAAAGTGATCGATTGACCCGATTGATAACCGCGTTGTTAAGCCTCTCCCGGCTCCAATTAGGTAAAGAACCCTTCGATTTCCAGGAGCTTAATGTGGCTCAGACAATCAATAAAGCCATAGCGTTAGTGGCACCCTTACTTAAGGAAAAGAACCTGAATATCCGGGAAAACATTCCAGGGGATATTTCCCCGATTTGTTGTGATCAGGACAAACTCATGCAGGTAATGAATAATTTATTAGGTAATGCCATTAAATTCAGTAACCAACGCAGTAATATTGTGGTTCATGTTCAAGCGATAAAAGATGCTGCTGGTAAGGACAAGGAAATAGAGGTTTCTATTGCTGATGAGGGAATGGGTATTGCTCCTGAATACCTGGCTAAAATATTCTCAAAATTCAAACAAATCGGGGAGCTTCCTCAAGAATCCCCTCATGGAACGGGTTTGGGCTTAGCTATCAGCAAGGAAATTATCGACTACTTGGGCGGTCGTATCTGGGTAGAGAGTGTGTTGGGCCACGGGAGTACATTTTACTTTACCCTGCCGCTTGGCGCCAAGCCGCAAAAATCCAATGATCAGGCGCTTGATTTTGCCGAAAAATTGACCGTTTAAACATAAACCCTATTAGGATATGTTTCGTTTTCAAGCCAGTTGTTTATTATTGGACATACCTGTTTTATTTTAAGATATAATAAACCCGCTGTCATATCTGCAAAAAAATATTTAGCAATTAGATATAGGTGCATGTATCTTTCCTGTTTCCTGTTGACATTCTTGTAACTCCTTGTTAGCCTTAAGTTTGATCAAACTTGATGTTCTCAAATCCTGCTTTTTAGAAGTTTTTGCTAGTCCCAGGCAGGAATCCTGCGAATTATTAGGTATGTGTTTTGCAAGTAACACGATTGTTTTTAGGAACATGTTACGGCACATAGTTTAAGGAGGCGCTAATGAAACACGCATTACACTGGAGAACCACTCTGCTCATGATGCTAGGGTTGATTCTTCTTCCCCGGTTGGCCTATGGAATGGGCTATGAGATTACCGAGCACAACGGCAAGGCAATGGGATTGGGCAGCGCTTTTGTGGCTTGGGCTGATAATCCGTCGGCCATATATTATAATCCGGCTGGTCTGACCCAGATTGATAGTCCAGAGGCTTCCCTGGGGGCAACTCTGATAAATCTTGATTTAGGGTTATCCAACAACGGTAACCGATAAATGGACAAAACCCAGGACTTCTATATTCCAAACTTTTTTTCCAGCATTCCAGTGGGGGATGATCTGGTTTTTGGGCTGGGAGTGTACTCCCCTTATGGTCTGGGTACCGAGTGGGATGAGGACGGCATTACCAAGTATACGGCGATTAAAAGTGAATTAAAAACAATTTTCATAACTCCGGCAGTGGCTTGGAAACCGCATCCTAAAATATCGATAGGCGCTGGGGTAAGCTATATCTATGCCGAGACTGAGATGATCAGAAAGTTTCCCTTCTCCGTAATCACAAACGGCTTATCTAGTGATGCAGACGTTGAGCTTACCGGTGAAGAGCAGAATTGGGGGTGGACTGCCGGTATATTGGCCAAACCCACAGACAATTTGAGCCTGGGGTTCTCCTATCGCTCAGAAACCATCTTAAAGTTTAAAGGGGATATGGATGTAGATAACATATCTCAGGTAGCTCAGGGCATAGGACAACCTCAAGGAGTATCCCTTGCGTCATCTTATCAGACTGATGTTGAGTTTGAAATGCCATTGCCCCAACGATTTAGTTTTGGGATAAATTATAAGATTCTCCCCAACTTGAGAGTGGAGGTTGACTATGAACGTGTATTATGGTCAGCCTTTGGCTGCTTAGAGGTGGATCTTGAGGATGAGAATATGTTCTTTTCGGACTTAAAGATCAAGAAAGATTGGCGTGATACCAATGTTTTCAAGCTGGGAACTGAGCTACAGCTTTCTGAGAGCTGGGCCTTTCGAGCTGGCAGTTTCTATTATGAGACTGCCATACCCGATAAAACCTTGGACCCCATGATACCAGAGAATGACCGCTATGGGTTTACCCTGGGAGTAGGATATCAAATCGGTGATTTTAGTGTGGATGTGGGCTACACGGATCTTTTATCCAAACCCAGAACAGTAGAAAATGATGAGTTAGATCCCGTTTTTGGCTCATTGAGCAAAACTCGTTACGAGACTCATGTCCATCAGGCCGCTTTGCAGCTTAGTTATGTTTTTTAGTTTCAGGGCGATTTAGCTCGGTGATAGGAACCACTTATTAACCTGATCTATTCATAAACTCAGACTGGATTCGCAAGGCATCCCTTGTGAGATAAGGTGCATGAGCCAACGTCCAATAAAGCTTTGTTTGCCCAAGGCGGCGGGAACAGGAAGCTGATAAATTTATACTTTTCAACTAAATGTTGCTTCGCCCATAACACCACCCGAATTTTTCGGGTTAAAGAGGGATTGAATTATAATGCTCAAAAAGGTGCTTATTTGTGATGATGAAATGTATATATTGGAAGCGGTTCAATATGTGGTTAACCGGGCGGGTTTCACGCCTTTAGTAGCCCATGACGGGGAAGAGGCTTTAAATATAGCCTTGAGTGAAGAGCCGGATTTAATTATTATGGATATTATGATGCCCGGGCGAAACGGTTTTGATGTATGTAAGTTATTGAAAAATAATCCAAAAACAAAAAACATTTACGTTATCGTTCTTACAGCAAGATATGAGTCTGACAGCTCAAGAAGTATACAGAGTGGGGCGGATGAGTTAATTACCAAACCCTTTAGCCCGCGAAAGCTTCAGCGAAGGCTGATTGAAGTTTTAGGGGCCAACTAGTTGCAAAATTAACTTAGATGGTCTCGTAAAAAGTCAGAAAACACAGATTATTGTCATTCCCGCGAAAGCGGGAATGACGACTTTTTACGAGACCATCAACTTAAGTTGAAAGATAGTGTCATGGGAGTAACCAAGGTAAATAACAAGCTCTTAAAATACCAAAAGCAACTCCACTGTTTAGAGGATAAGATGGAGGTGTTAACCGAAAAACTGCTGGAGGCTTTTGAAGAGCTGAATATATTTTATGATATAAGCCAATCTATAGGGAATCTATATGATATTAAAGATATATGTGATATTGCTTTAACCCAGGTGGCCGAGATAGTATGTTCAGAGAAGGCTTCCATCTCTCTGATGGATGAGGATCGAGAACATCTAACAATTATATCTTGTAAGGGGTTTGACGGCAAACCGCTGGGCAAGAAAGTCAAGATCAAGGATACGCTCTATGACGATGTAATTAAGTGCCGCAAGCCGCTATTAGCCGAGGAGTTGGATCAGAAAACTGTAAGTATTCAAAAGCGCCGGCGATATAAGACTAATTCCTTTATTCTCCAACCCATATGCACGCTACCAATAACGGTCAGTGATGAGGTAATAGGAATAATCAGCCTGGCCGATAAATTGGATAAACAGCCATTCACTGCACGAGACATCAAGTTCCTGGCGGCTATTACCAACCAGACGGCTATGGCCATTCACAATGCTCGCCTGGTAACTAATCTCAGGGAGTCGTTTTTAGTTACCGTACGTTCTCTATCAGCGGCCATAGATGCCAAAGACCATTATACGCATGGGCATTCTGAGCGCGTATGCGGGCATGCCTTGGGTATTGGACAGACCCTGGGGATTTCTCAATTGGAATTGCAACAATTGGAGTTGGCTTGCCTGCTTCACGAAGTTGGAAAAATTGGTATTCCCGAAAGTGTGCTCAATAAGAAGGGCAAACTTACCTCTCAAGAGATGGGGCTAATGCATAAACATCCGGTTAAAGGAACAGATATTCTTAAAAACACCAAGCTGAATAAATTTGTAATGACAGCCGTACGTCACCACCACGAAAAATATGATGGCAAGGGTTATCCTGATGGTTTAGTCGGCGAGCAAATTCCCATGTTGGCCAGAATTATAGCTGTAGCTGATTCTTACGATGCTATGGTCTCTAATCGCCCTTATCGTTCTAAAAGTTCGCAAGAATGGGCTATTATGGAGATCAAAAACGGAACCGGTTCTAATTATGACCCTAAAGTAGTGTGGGCTTTCATTAAGTGGATAACTAACCAAAACTCCCGGTAGAACCTTTTAGCCCGAAAAATTTGGGTATTGTCCTGGGCAAATCTACATTTAGTTGAAAATTATAAATTTGTCAGCTTCCGGATCAGCCGCCTCGGGCAAACATAGCTTTATTGGACGTTGGCTAATGAACCCTATCTCACGGGGGATGTCTGGCAAACCCAGACAAAATTTATGAATAGATCAGGTTAAGTTGCAAGTTGGATTTCTGTTGCTTGATATGGTAGACCGGGGGTACACTCTGCGTTATGCGGAGGCGTCTTTCTTCAGGTATGCGCTATAGACTCAGGCGAGCTATGAGAGATGCCAGTCCGGGGTTATGGTAATATATAAATCGATAAACTTGTGCTTTCTAAGCGGACAGGCACTTTCGTCCCTTTGCCCGACGACGGCGAAGAATGTCCCTGCCGGACGCGGTGGACATGCGTTTGCGAAAACCGTGCTTACGTTTACGCTTTAAATTGCTTGGTTGAAATGTTCTTTTCACTGTGTACCTCTGGGTATCTTCGAGTTAATATACTGTTTAAGAATGCACATCTTAACTGCTCTCTTAAGTTGTGTCAAGTAAAAAACATGCCGCCGATGTTCATTCATCGGCTTAAAAAATATTTGCACCCGGTTTGACGGGTATTGTCTGTTACATCATTTATTGGAAAAGGGCAAAAGACAACGCCTGTTAAAATCAGGGTTTATTTCTCCAGTTTACGATAAAAGCAGGTTCTGTTACCCGTATGGCAGGCAGCTCCTTCCTGTTGCACCTTAATCAATAGGGTGTCCCCATCACAATCGTAATAGATTTCCTGTACATGTTGAAAATGTCCGGAAGTTTCCCCCTTAAGCCAGAAGCTCTTCCTGGATCTGCTCCAGAAGCAGGTCTTGCCGCCGGATAAGGTTTTTTCCAATGATTCCTGATTCATATAAGCCAGCATCAATACCTCATCATTTTCCGCATCTTGAACAATTACCGGAATCAACCCCCGTTCATCGAATTTCAATTCTAAAGGCATAATCGTCCCTTTGTTATTATACCAAGTTGCAATCAAACATATACTAAATGGGTAGGGAGGACTTTAGCCCTCGGACTTTAGCTCTCCGCTCTTTGGTCGGCCTAAAGGCTGACCTACCCGAGTGAGAAATTAGTATCATCTTGAATACAACTTGGTATTAGGCATAATATTTGCTTAATTTAGTTAGGTGAAATCATCAACGTACTATATCAAACTACAATACCATAAATATACAACAAAATATAGTACAAAAGCAAGGGGAGATAACGTACCATATTTTGATGTTGGCGTAAGATATTCACTATCAATAGAATGGGTAGTGTTGACATATGTGGATAACTTGTTGATATATAATTAATATTAAGCTAATTCACCGCAAAAATAGGTTTTTGGACTTGACAGAATTTTAGGCCAATGCTATATTGCAGTTAAGTGTAATGCTGTGATGTTGAGTAGTTGATATGTGGTAAAATATTATAGATAATAATGAGTTAGCGAGAACATTGCTGGCTTTATAAAACCGGAGGAAGGGGCGCATGCCTGAAAAATACACCATTATGGTGGTTCCCAAAGCGACTTCAAAAATGAGGAGCTGTAAGGTTTCCGAGAAGGCTATACAAATATCGATGAGTGTGCTGATAGTGTGTGTGGTGGCGGTGGGGTTGTTTACTTATCAGTTTTTTAGTTATAGAAGTAGAGCGAATCAATTGATGCCGTTAAGAATGAATTATAATCAGCAGAAGGTGCGTTTACAGACAATATCTCAAACTACGGCAAATCTTAAGAAAGATATCGATCGGCTGGAAAAATTCAACCGTAAATTCAGGGTAATACTTGGCTTGCCCAAAATGGAAGAAAACATCCAGCAAGTATCTGGAATGGGTGGAGGTTTGGAAGAAACTTTAATAGAGTTCGCCCAAAAACGGGAGCATGAATTTATAAACCGGATGCAGCGGGATTTGAACGATTTAAGTTTACAGGCACAGAAACAGCAAGATAATTTATTGGAACTATCAGAAGTCGTGGAGGATAAAAAATCATTGCTCGCCAGCACTCCTTCAATTTGGCCCACCCGTGGTTGGCTAACCTCCAGCTATGGCTATCGCAATTCACCCTTTACCGGACAGCGTGAAATGCATAAGGGTATTGATATTGCTACCCGGTTTAACCAGCCGGTGAAAGCGCCTGCTGATGGGGTGGTTACTTATGCCGGACGTAAGGGTGGTTTGGGAAAAGTAATAGTAGTTGAA
This sequence comes from bacterium, assembly GCA_024277605.1. Classification (GTDB taxonomy): domain Bacteria; phylum SZUA-182; class SZUA-182; order SZUA-191; family JAJRXT01; genus JAJRUS01. Next base: position 1,646 of record JAJRUU010000281.1, on the reverse strand, counting down.
CACGGTTATGGTTATTCTACCCGCTTTGGTCATAATTCCCGGCTAGTGGCTAAAGTTGGGGATCGGGTAAAGAGGGGTCAAATAATCTGCTATGTGGGTAATACCGGTCGTTCCACCGGCCCTCATCTGCATTATGAGTTGCGGATTAATGGTGTACCGGTTAATCCGTTTAATTATCTGCTGAACTAACTCACCGCAAGGGGACCTGTCCCCAAGGGGTACTGTCTCCAAGGGGTCGCTGACCCCAAGGGGTCAATGACCCCGATTTTCTTAAACTAAGTTATTTTTTTGTTGTAGGTTTTTGCCTGGCAGCCAGCGCCTCTATAAAACTTTCCAGCCGTAGCTTTGTTCTGGCATCCAGCGGGGCAGGGCGGTCTCCCTCCAGGGTCAGGATAGGAATATCCAACTGTCGGCGGATGATGATATCCTCAATCTGACGGAAGCAAAAGGATTGAACATAGTGGATTAATCCGGCAATCCTCCGCAGTTTTAACTGCTGCTTTATGTCCCGTAAGCGTTCAAATATGCCGTAGGGATAGGTATACATCCGATACTGCTCCACCAGACTGGCGGCGGCATACGGCATGGAAAACTGCCGCTGGGTTTCGTTATATACCACCCGGGCTCCTAATCCATCTAAAAAATCATATAATTCGGGGAATATAGGCGGCACTCCAATATAGCCTAAACGCAGCATATCGTATTTAGGCGAACGGTCGGCAAGCCCTGCTATAAACTGATCCAACTGCTGCTCGAATCCGGCAATATCCCCCTGCATATCGCTGCAACTCACCAGGTACAAATGATTTTCAAAGCCGCTTACTGTATCTTCTTCCCAGGTTAGACTGTCAATCTGGTGTGCCTTGCGCCGTATTTTGTCCAGCCGGTGTTTCATCTGATTTACATCATGCCAATTAGTGCCCAATTGCTCGATCAGCTTGTCAATTTGTAGTTTGAGTAAGTCCCGGTCGCGATTATAGGGGTAAGCAAAAGGAATGGCTTCGATACCGTCAGACTGCAATATCTCCATCAAGGCCTGCGTATTACTGCAATCACCCTGGGTCACCGCAATCACCCGTCCAATCTCTAATTTATGGACGGTTGCGTATATGCCTTTTATCCAGCTACAGGTATTGCGGGGAAAACCCCGCACCTCGGCTTCTTCCACCAGCTTTTGCTTGTCGGGGCTATTTATAAACAAATTGTTTAAATCAACCGGCGTAATACCGGCGGCCCATAATACTTCACTGGGGATGGTTGTGGTGATGCCTATTTTGCTCATTTTTTTAAAAAATTAAATGGGGCGCAGATAAAGGCCAATTTACAGGATTACAACAACAAAAATCAGCGTTATATCTGCGTAAATCAGCGGCCTAATTTCCTGTTCGTAAGAAAAATAATAGGTTATTCTTTGGGGTGGGTCAAGTAAAAAGGCCATAAATGGCCTCTGGTCACATTTTTGAGCCGTTGCTGTTGGTTAGTATCCCGATCTATTCATGAATTTATACCAGGCCTGCCAGACTCATTGTTGGATGGGAGCTTAAAGCCAACGTCCCTGAAAGCTTTGCTTGCCCAAAAAACATTGTTTTGGAAGCTGACAAACCAAAAGCTTTCAATCAGATGCAGTTTTGCTGCTAATAAATCCC
>JAJRUU010000280.1 GCA_024277605.1 bacterium | reverse complement strand
GAGATAAGGTTTATGAGCCAAGGCTTATGAGCCACCGTCCAACAAAACTTTGTTTGCCCGAGGCGGCTGATCAGGAAGCTGATAAATTTATATTTTTCAACTAAATATCGATCTGCTCATAACAAGACCCGAATTTTTCGGGATAAAAAGAGGACGCTGTGTTTATTGCTAAAGTAATAGGAACGGTAGTAGCTACGGAGAAACACGAGGCATATCAGGGGCGGAAGATAATGGTCGTTCAGCCGCTGGATCTACAGGGTAATAGTCATGGAAATTCTATATTGGCCATAGATGAGGTTAGCGCCGGGACAGGTGACACGGTACTGGTTTTAAATGAAGGCTCTTCGGCCAGGCAAATCGTCAATAATGACCTGGCGCCGCTTCGGGCGGTCATAATGGGCATCGTTGATCATTATGGGCAGGAGCTTTAAACGAGCATAACATGTTCATTTGGTACAACCGAAATCCAGCGTTGTCATGATAGCAGGGATGTTAGTGGGGAGAATCACCGGCAGGTTACTTACCCGATCTATTCATAAAAGACCAAAGTCTTGGGGGAAACCCTTCTCGAAGAAGGGTTCTCCCCCAAACCCCCTTCCTAAGACTTCTATTTCTTAGGGTTGGGGGTTTGAGGGGGACGAAGTCCCCTTTGATTAATGCAGGCCATGCCTGCCAAAAAGTTCTCCTCAAGGTTTTGATCTTTTTATGGATAATCCGGGCTTAATCTATTACCTTGGCAGTAGTGGTTTTATTATTTTCTTTTTCATTTCAAGATCGGGTTGCTGAAAAACATAAAAATTAGAAAACAGTTCCGGATGCTCCTGGACGATCTCTTTGATTGCCATCTGGATTCTGGGGGCTTTATTACCGGAAAACCCACCCCAGTTATTATACAAATCCCAATCCAGAAAAATGTGATCACGATATTCCCTATATAATTCCGATTGTGCCAAGGGGGAAGCCAGGCTCAATTTTAGGGTGATTTTTTCAGCAGCTGAAATCATTTCAAACATTTTGCCTAAGAAGGTTACCGTTCGGAAAATATCGCTCGATTTTTCAAAAGGAAGCCCCCACATTAAAAATAATTTAATCTTTTCAAAAAACTTATCAGCATCAAGGATAGCCTGATGAGCCTCCTCAACACTAAAACCCTTTGATATACTTTGCAATACCTCAGCAGAGCCTGACTCTATCCCTATTCCACAGGCTGTGCAGCCCGCCGTGCGCAGGGTTTTCAGCATGTTTATAGACAGGTCATTAACGCGGACTAAGCATCCCCAGTTAATATCGAGTTTTGCTTTTTGTATACGTGAGCAAATCCGCTCTACATGTGCAGCGGATTGGGTAAAAGTATCATCTGAAAAATCAAGTTTTTGGATATGGTATTTATTTTTGGCAGCCTGCATTTCATCAACCACCCTCTCGGCTGACTTATAGCGTGTTTTTTTACCCCAAAAGGGGCTGGTTGAGCAAAAACGACACCTGTAAGAACAACCTCTGGCCGTGGTAATACTTAGTCGGTTATATTTTTTAAGATCTATTAGATGGAATTCAGGAAAAGGCAGGCTATCCAGATTGGAGATAAAAGGCCGTGGTTTAGTAGCAATAACCTTTCCATTGTCTCGATATACGATACCGGCCACTTTATTTAGCTCAGACACCCCGGCATTTTTACACAGCAGCGGGAAAAGTTCAGCCACAGTCTCCTCCCCCTCGCCGATAACCACCACATCAATGCTCTCAAAGCGCTTCATGAGTGGAACAGCAACCGGCGTCGGCCCCGAACCGCCTAGCACGATAATCTTGTCCGGGTCTTCTTTTTTAGCAAGCTCGCACGCCAAGGCGATACTTGGTAAGCCATCGACCATAAGGCTTATGCCTACCACCCTCGGTCCCTTGAGGATTTCATCAACTATGAGGTTTATATCGAAGTTTTCTTCATTTAAGACAAACTTTGAATCTACAACTTCTACTTCAAGCCCCTGCCGCTTGAGCATGCTGGCGATATTGAGTACACCCACAGGCACAAACAGGTATTTTTCGGAGGCGCTATCGAAAATAAGTGGTGAGGCGGCTAGTAGCTTAACTTGCATCATTTTAATAAAATAGCATACGATTTATCTCATAACTAATCCAACCTGGGGGACAGGTCCCCTGGGGGACAGGTCCCTTGGGGGGCAAGTCCCTTGGGGGGCAAGTCCCCGTTTTCAAGATACCCATAGTAATACGTTGGCATATTTAGTTCAACTGAAATCGGTTCATTAATCAGGGGTACGGCGCAGACAGACATGTGCCGTTAATACGAAAAAATGGTGGCTATCCAGCCATTATAATTATTGCCATCCCTTATCGCCTATGTTATACTTTACTCTTGAGTGAATAGAGCCTTATGCCTAGCCTGTTAAGGATTTTAGCCGATGAGCACCGATCAGGAAGTAGATGAATTAATCAAGCTATTAAGCAATGTTACCGATGCGCACACCTCGGCTTTGTTCTGGCTGAATGAGGAGCAGAATCGGCTGCAACTTAAGGCCGCTCACAGTCTAGGCCATAACCTGTGTACTGACACCAGTATTGATATGGGTTGCGGATTATTGGGCCGGGTGGCCGATAACGCTAAACCCATACAGTTTTCCGACTTTGACCAGCACCCCAGAACATTACAGTATTATGCTACCAAAGAGGACATAAAATCCTTTGTAGCCGTACCGATACTGCATAAGGACAAGTTGCTGGGAGTGCTCAGTATAGATAGCAAACGGGATTATCTGTTTACCGATAAACACCAAAAGATACTTAACGGGTTTGCCCGGCAGTTTGCCAACATGTTAGAACGCCAGCGTCGGGCGGGAGAGTCCGAAGGCCAGTTAAAGGGGGGTGAAAAGCTGTATAAGCTATGCCAGCAGGTGGCGACTGCGGACGAACACACTATATTCAGCGCCCTGCTTAACATTTCCCGTGAAATGCTTGCATTCGATGACTGCGTCCTCGCGTTATTGAATGATGCCCAGGATAAGCTGCAACTCAAACTGGCTCACGGCGATAGCCGCAAGTATACAGACAAATGGTTTCCGGCCGACCAGGGGTTGGCGGGATTGGTATTAAAGCAAAAAAAGTCCCTCAGGCTTATCAAATTGAGCCAGGGAGAAAATAAGTGGACTGTTTTCGGCCGCCGGGGGCCTAAGCTCAAGATGAATTCTTTTCTGGGGCTGCCGCTGTTATGCGCCGGCAGGGTCAATGGGGTGCTGGTCTTTGCCAGCCGGAAGCCGGAAGCTTTCAGCCTGCAGGATGAAAAGTTAACAGCTGTTTTAGCGCTGCAAATAGCGGCTATCACCGCTCAATGGCAACTGCAAAAAGCAAAAGAGTCCAGCCGTCAACTAGACGGGGTAACCGGATTATTGAATCATAGCGCCTTTCAGCAACAACTGGAGGAGCAACTTGCATCAGCTACTCCAGCCCAACCCCTGTGCTTACTACTTATAAGTGTAGATAAACTAGCCGGGATAAATCAAGATTTCGGCTATGAAATCGGGGATGAAATTTTACAGCAGGTAGCTCGAATTTTAATGGAAGTAGCGCCGGTTGAAGAAAACGTAGCCCGCTTTGGCGGACAAAAATTCGCCCTTATTCTACCGCACACCACCTCAAAAGCAGCCAAAGAATTGGCAAAGAGAATCTGTAACATCGTAGAGCGCTCCCGCTTTAGAGTCGGCAGAAAAGAACTTACCATTATGGTAAGCATCGCTTCGGTATCCAGCCCCACCGACATCGATGACGGGGATTCCAATGACAGGACACAATTGGTGGATTACGCTAAAAAGGCTCTCCGGCTGGCTATGCAGGCAAAGGAAAACAATGTCTGCCCCGCTAATGATCTTTTGACAGGGGTTAGCATCAAGTGAGTGATTATGCTTTTTGATTGGCTTTTAGGTAAGTTTTCCAAGGATCTGGCTATTGATCTGGGCACCGCCAATACATTGGTGTATGTGAAAGGCGAAGGGATAGTGGTTAACGAGCCTTCAATCGTGGTGCTGGATGAAGCCAATGGAGAAACATTATCCATAGGCAGGGAAGCCAAGGCCATGTGCGGTCGCACCCCACAAGGGGTCAGGGCCATTCGTCCAATGAAGGACGGGGTAATTGCTGACCCTGAAGTGACAAAGCTTATGATTAAGCATTTTATATCGCAGGCCAGTAAGCCCCGAAGCTTTATCAGCCCCAGGATGGTAATCTGCGTTCCCTCCGGCATAACCGCAGTGGAGAAGAAGGCGGTAGTCGATGCGGCTGAGCAATCGGGGGCCCGTGAAGTATTTCTGGTAGAAGAACCGATGGCGGCTGCCATTGGCGCCAACCTGCCTATAGATAAGCCGGTGGGGAATATGATTGTAGACATTGGAGGAGGCACGACTGAAGTGGCGGTCATCTCCATGTCCGGCGTAGTCCAGTCTAGATCGATAAGGGTTGCCGGTGATGAAATTGATGAGGCTATTATACAATATTTCCGCAAGCACTATGGACTCTCAATTGGAAATAACGCTGCTGAACAGCTAAAATTCAAAATCGGCACCGCTTGTCCGCAATCTCAGGAAAAAAGCATTGAAATCAGTGGCATTAACCTACTGCAGGGCACTCCCAGCACCCTGGTAATCAATGATGCTCAGATTCGGGAAGGCATTCAAGACCAGATAGCTGCTATCTTAGGAGCAATACGGGATACTATCGAGCAGACCCCGCCCGATTTGGTTGCAGATGTGGTAGAGCGGGGAATCATATTAACCGGCGGGGGGGCATTGCTTACCGGATTGAGCGATTTGGTATCTCATGTGATTCAGATTCCCGCAGTAGTAGCTGATAATCCTTTGCTCAGTGTGGTTATGGGTACCGGCCGGGTTTTGGATGATCCTGAACTGAAGCGGAAGGTGGTAATTAATTAGGCTTTCATGAAATATGCCAGGATACCCCGCTGCTTGCGGCGGGGAGGAATGGCATCCTTATAAAAAAACTTGTTATTAGATCATAAAGCTTTCGGTTGCACGATAAGCTTTTTCAGAAAGTTGCCGGGTTTTCGTGAGGCCGTAATACCCCGTCCCTTGGGGCGGGGATAGGTCTCACGAGGCAACTTTCTTTATTTGACGAAACATAAAAAACCCCCACCAGTTCTCTCTAGCGGGGGTTTTTTAAATATATAATCAAAGTCCAATGGATTATATGGACAGTATCTAGCTTTCCAATATACTTTATTGCCAACGTTTGTAGATAAGATGCTGTTTTTCTAAGGCCACCACAATTCTCTCAATCTTTCCCAAGATAGTCTTATACACATCCGTCCCATACGAAAGCAGTAAAATTTCATTTAATGGGTTAAGCACGCTGTCCTCTATATCCCTGATATTTACTTTGAGCAACATTTCCACCTCCCCCTTTCTATATTTTGTCCTGGCTTTAACTGCTCTGTCTATTTATAGGAGCAAATTATATGCCAAAAAATTTCGGGCTAAAAAACATAGGCGGACGGGCAGGCTTTTTTTTGTTTTGATACACCTATATAATCAGTTAGTTAAACTAAAATAATATTCTATAAACATAATAGCATTTCACTAAACTTTACAATCGGAGTCTATCACAGAGCGTGCAAGGCGACATTTTGTCCCTAAGTTTCGGGTGAAAATACCCCCATACCATAATCTATTTATAACATATTGATAAATATAGTAATATTAATTTGACACATATACCCGATCGGGAGCTGACACTAAAAAACCTGTGTTAAGAACGTTTATCAGGCTCGGCTTCTGGGGAGGAGTGACTGAAATGGAAACAAAAACGTTGTCAGATTCTACAACACTACTCGTTGCGTTAGGCTCAAACTGCCGACTTCAGGCAGAAAGCACTAACAAGGTTACCTGATAGGTAACTAACAACAAGTAAAAACCGCAAATTCCCTCGATAATCCTTTTCACCAAAATAAAATTCTGGTGAATAAGCAAGGTCAACAGCCCTATTCCGGTAATAGCCAGTTTGAACAGGAAGAAGTAACTGTTGCCCAAGTTTAAATAATATTCTATAATGGGATTTAGTTCGGAGGCTCCCCGGCTCAAAAGGATTAAAGTTAAGAGCGCATCTAAGGCGCTTAAGGAGAAGATTAAAACTACCATCTTAGCTAACTTGTGGTCAACAACGTCTACATAATAGTTATGATATTTGTCATTTAGGCGGCGGTTTTTGCGGCGAGAGCCAACGAGGGTATATTTGCTGATACATGGAGTGGGATTACGACGGCGGTCCCGGCATTTACGAAGACACTCATCAAAATAATAGCCTGCTGATGAATAGTTATCGCTAACAGACTGACTCTGTTTGCACATAAAGATCTCCTTCTGCTATTTATTTATGGATTCAGCTTTTATATTATTATCACAATATATCTTAAATGACAAGCTAAAAATTAAACTTATTTTGTAATTACTAGCTATATCGCCTTTTTCAGGTAAATAATCACTTTCAGGGATAAATAACATGAGGGTATTATTAATAGAACCACCTTTTGAGCGGTTTCAAGGCATAAAACGGGCCTTCTTCCCTTTGGGCTTGGCCTATCTCGCCGCCTATACGCAAGCCCAAGGCCACACAGTAGAAATTTATGATGTTGAACAAACCAAAGAAACCAATATTCTCCCCTATGCCGAAGCGGCTACTTGTTATCAAAAGTACCTGGAAGGCTTAAATGATAAACAACACCCAATCTGGCAGGAAACTAAAGAAGTATTACGTCGTTTCCGCCCTCACATTATAGGTATATCCTGTCCTACGGTGAAATATGTACCGGCGCTGAAGATCGCCGAGCTGGCCAAACAAGTCGATCCTGAAATCAAAGTAGTTTTTGGCGGATGTCATCCCACTGTGCTGACTGAATCAGTATTAGCCAACCAGACAGTAGATTTCGTAGTCCGCGGTGAGGGAGAGCTTACCCTCGCGCAACTGGTGGATAGTTTACAGGACAATATTTCATTTAAGGACATTGAAGGTTTAAGCTATAAACTCGATGGCCAAATCATTCATAACCCGGCCCGGCAATTACAGCCTGATCTAAATCAGCTACCCTTTCCGGCCCGCCGCTTATTACGCAACGCTTCTGAGTATGATGCCGAAGATATGGGACTTTTGATGGGCAGCCGGGGGTGTCCTTTCCAGTGTACCTACTGCGCTTCCAAAAATATGTGGGGCCGTAGGGTGCGCTACCGATCTGTGCAAAATATTATTGATGAAATACGCCAGGTAAAGGAGCAATTCGGCACCACTCAATTCTCATTTGAAGATGATTCCTTCACTGCCAATTCCAAACTAATCGCTGAATTTTGCCAACAACTGATCTCCCAGCAGCTTCGCATTAATTGGTCAGCCATTACCCGTATCAATCTCTTAAATGATTAATTAATAAGCCGGATGAAACGCGCGGGCTGTAATCATATCCGGGTGGGGATTGAATCAGGCAGCGATAAAGTGCTCAAGGCTACCAAAAAGGGGCTTACTGTCGAGCAAATGCGGGCAGGAGCGAATGTTTTACGCCGTCACGGGGTCTATTGGTCGGCCTATTTCATGCTGGGCTTGCCCAGTGAAACCGAAGAAGATGTGCTGGCCACAATTAAGCTGATGCAGGAAATAAAACCGGATTATTGCACTTTAAGTATATTTACTCCTTATCCCGGCACTGAAATATTTGATGAATTACGGCAGCAGGGAATGGTGGCGGAGGATATGGATTGGAGTAGATTTTCCCACGCCAGTCCACATAACTATTTTGCACCCCACATTCCTCGCAAAAGGTTTGAAGAGTTGTTGTAGCTCTTTGCCAAAGAAGTAGATACTCATAACGGCAATTTCTTGAGATTAATAAGAAGGGCGAAGTCAAAGGGAATGATTTACTTACAACAACCTACTGAATTAGTGGGCGACATAAAAAAATATTTAAAGTGGCGCAAAGGTGGGGCATAGTCTTTAGCCAATATTATGTGTTAAAAGTATTGGTGATTGATAACTTTTTGTTTATTCTTTGCATTCACCTATAAGCAGCATTTTTTTATTAAGCATAAAAGGAGGTTGGGTAGAACGAAGTGAAACCCAACAATGCCATTGATAATGTTTAAGTTTCGTTCCTCAACCCAACCTACTTTTTGTTAAATATTTCACGATTGACACGACACTAAGATGAATATAACGAATGCAAAATGAAACTACATAAGGCTACATTTTTTTTATTTACTGTAATAATATGTGTAGTGTTGTCTGCCCCTCCAGCCAAGGGAGAAGATCAACCTGCACCAGTCCGGATGTCGATTCAACAATTAGCAGATGAAATCCGCTTAAACCTGACTGAAAACTCCAAGCGTAGTCAAGAATTAGCTCAGGAATTAGCTCAACGAACTCCATCAAGTAACAATGAAGCCAGAGCCATACTCAGGCTGATCGGCGATACCCAAGGTGAGTTGCAACAAAAACTTATCGATTGTATTGCCAACATAAATAACCCCCGGCTGGGACAGCTATTTATAGCCGAGTTGGAGAACAAACACCCCCTGATCAGTGCAACAGCGGCTGGAATGTGCGGTAAACTAAAACTCAACGATTCGGTGCCCGGCTTAATCAATATCATCAAGCGCTATGGCAAGGTGGACGGCTTTGCCGATTCCCCAGCCGAGCGGGCGGGAGTCACTGCAATTGTAGCCTTAGGGGAGATTGGGAACGAGCAGGGAATCCCTATACTGCTTGAAAAATTGGGGCATATGAATAACTATGAAGTCAAGGCGCTGGTTAAGTTTGGCCACCTGGTTATCCCCCAATTATTTGATAAGATTAAACATAGTGAGGATAAGCTGGCTCGCAGATCGGCCGCCTATGTGGTAGTCTCTATTAACGACCCCAAAGCGATTCCCCTGCTTAAAAAAGAGGTTAAAAACAAAGAGAGTCAGGTACGCAAATATGCCATTATCGCTTTATTGAATATAGAGCCGGATCAAAGCTTAAATGAGCTCCTCTCTATGTGGGAGCAGGAATCCGATTCTTTATTGTAACGCCAGCTTCTATACCATATTAATTCAGCCCGGCTAAAAGATAAAAATCTATGTCCATTTTTGATTGCGCTATTGGATAAAAACCCACAGAAATCTATCAGGCAAAAAGCAGCTCTTGCTTTAGGCAGAATCGGCGGTGATGAGGCCATTGCCGCATTAAAGAAAGCCTTGCGGGACGAGGAAAAAATGGTGCGCATGTATGCCGCCCAGGCACTCCAGATGCTTACCGGCCAAACCTACGATATAGAAATGTCGGATATCTGATCCCCTTCCGTCATTTCAGGCGGGAACAGAATCAATGACCAGTGTCCTGCCCCTACACAACCTATTGTATTGTCAGTAATTATATAAATGACAGAAGTAAAAGTGTCCGCGACTCAGAAAATTATCCTGAGTCGTGGACAGTTTTGCTAAAAAAGGCTCTTCACAAGAATCTGTGGGCAAGTATTGGTTCCGGCAACTTGCCAAGAGTATGATACAAGGCAATTTTCAGGCAATCAGTTGTT
>JAJRUU010000038.1 GCA_024277605.1 bacterium | reverse complement strand
GATCAAGGCAGCCACATGTGGCCATGCGAAAAATTTAACCGCAGGTATATGTTTGATATTCCGAGGATTAAATTTTGAGCATAACGCAGAGCTTGGGCGAAAAGGCAATTGGGGACTGGTCCCCTTTTTCAAGGTACCCTTAAATCAGCCAACCCACAGTATAAACCACCTGCTTAAAATATCAACAACAATCCCACTTGGGACAGGCCAATAATGAAGCCCAATACTGCGCCTATGAGCTCAATGTGCCGCAACTCACGGCGGGCTACATTCAGTACCACATCTTCCAATTGCTGCATATCAAAGCGGTCAATACGATTAAACACGATGGCGTGTAAATCCAATCGCTGCTGAAAACTCTCCACCAAATCGGCTTGAAGATCAGCGATTATGTTGACGGCCTCTTTGGCGATGACATTTTCCAGCGGCGGAAGTACCCGCTCGCGGATTATTTTCCACATGGGAAGTTTAACGAGCAGGCTGTTGTCCAGCCGTTGCTGGATGTTTTTGCTGACTTTGTGTTGCAGGCCTTGCTTCCAGTTAATATCGGCCAATACCTGGGAGATGTCCTTTACAGAGAGCAACTCCTTCTCTATGGTGGTTGCGATATTGGCGGCTACTTCCCGGCGCCGCCTGGGCAATAATCCCTGAAGGGTAAACAGCTTAAGATTAATGGGCTTCCGGGGGCGGAAAAGCATGCGTACTGCCAAATAATTGGTAAACCAGCCAATTAAGGCGCCGATAAAAGGGAATGTGAACATTAGAAGGTGCTGTTGCATGGAGCATAACCTCAATTGTCCGCCAGGCAATTTTGGGGCTTGTTTTCAAGCCGAAAACACTAAAGGGAGCCATCCATCTGTCTATTTCTGCCTGGGGAGACAGGCCGAAATATCGAATAAAACCCGATCTGCCGGGCCGACACCCGACCTGTCGGGCCGACTTAGTCGGGCGTACAACAAAAACTAAAGCCCTGACAGATTATCTTTACCATCAGGGCTTTAAATTAATGGGTCAGGATATGTTTTAAACTAAATTTTCTCCACATTACTGGCAGATGGTCCTTTGGGACCGTCAACCACCTCAAAGGTAACATCATCACCTTCTCGTAAGGTTTTAAAACCGTCACCTTGAATAGCTGAGTAATGTACGAACACATCCTTGCCGTCTTCCCATTCAATGAATCCAAAACCTTTGGATTCGTTAAACCATTTTACTTTTCCAGCGGGCATACTCTCTATATCCTCCTTAAGCTGGTACAAAAAAACACTAACCGCTTCCACTCCTAATCCAGAAGTATCTACATATCGTTATAATTGATATTATATAAGACACTTCTTGCTGCTGCGCTACTTCTCTCTAATATCCCTGCGCTTAGACCGGAGTGAACAGGCGCATCAGCTATTCCAAATGATACACAAACAAGCCTTAAGACACACCCACACCGATCAAACTTTACCCCCAAAGCCTTCCCTCATTAAAAAATAAGGGAAATCAAACAGCGTAATTATTTGCAGGCTTTCTTTAATTCAGCTCCGGCTTTGAATTTGGGAACATTGCTAGCGGGTATGTCTATTTCTGCACCCGTTTGTGGATTTCTACCCTTTCTAGCGGCTCTATTGTAAGTGGAGAAAGTTCCAAAACCAACCATGGTAACCTTGTCTCCTTTTTTCAGAGCATCACAGATGGAGTCTGTAACGGCATCCAAGGCCTTTCCCGCAGCTACCTTAGAAATATCTGCTTTTTCAGCCATACTGGCTATTAAATCTGATTTGGTCATTGATACACCTCCTTTCATATTGAAAAACGCATTTGCTATGCTTATATTACTTTTTAGCCGGGTTGTCAAGAAAAAAATGAATTGAAAAAGCAGAGTAACGCTTGTTGGTGGCTCGTTTGTGAGTTATTGGACTAGTCTCGGTTTTTTGAACAATGAAAGTTCTACTGAATTTTCCTTACTTTTGGGCAGCGTTGTTTTAATACTTGACAATATTAAAACCTTGTTTTAAAATTAATTTACGATAACCATCTTGGCCCGGTCTATTCATAAATTCAGACTGGGTTTGCAAGACATCCCTCGTGAGATAAGGTTTATGAGCCAACGTTCTGAAGAAATAGACTGTGCCTGCCCGAATTTTTCGGGCTCGATGTTCAGAATAACCGGATTAACGTTATTCTTCATGTGCTTATAAACAATGTTTGATTATAACTGTATTATAAAATTATCATGACGCAACGTTTAAGACAGAACTATGTAGTACAATCAGTAACTCATGCTATAGATGTGCTGGAAGCCTTTAAGGGGGATAAAGACGAGTTGGGGGTTACCGAATTGAGTTCCGGCTTGGGATTACCCAAAAACAATGTTTTCAGGTTGTTGGCTACGCTGGAGTTGCGTGGCTACATCGAGCAGAACAAGTCTACCGGAAATTATCGTCTGGGAATTAAAACATTTGAATTGGGTCAGATATTTCGTCGGCGGATGGGGCTTATTAAGCAATCGCATACGGTACTTGAGCAATTAGAGGCTAAATGCAACGAGTCGACGTACCTGGGTATTATTCAAGATGGGATGGTGGTGTACGTTGATATGGTAGAGACCACCCATTCAGTGCGTATAGTGCCCAAGTTGGGCAAGCGGGCGCCGGCATATTGTACGGCTATTGGCAAAACGCAGATGGCGTATGAATCACAGGATGAGGTAGAGCGTATCTTGGGCAAGGTCGGCTTGGTAGCCTTTACCAAAAATACTATTATTGATAAAAAGCCGCTCTTAGAACACTTAAGACAAGTGGCTGTTCAAGGCTATGCGCTTGATAATGAAGAGCTGGAGGAAGAGGTAAAATGCGTGGCGGTGCCGATCAGGGATTATACCGGCCAGGTGGTAGCCGGGATTAGCGTCTCCGGCCCTGTTCAGCGTATGCCGGATGAGCGCATCCAAAGTGAATTGGTGCCAATGATAAAAGAAGCCGCAGGGGAAATTTCCTACCGCCTGGGGTATGTGCCATAAACCCAGCAGGTTGGCCAGTATGAGCCGCAAGCAGGTAATTACCTGAAATGGCTATTGAATTCGTTCCGAAAATGCCCTTTATTTAATAATTACCAAGAAAAACCCAAGGGTAGGGTGGGCTTTAGCCCGCCATAATAGAGTGTCGGCCTAAAAGGCCGACCTACCCTTCCAACGGGATATATGTCTTCGGAGTTAACTCAATAGCCATTTTAAACTATTACAAAATTATGGATACAGAGAAGATACAACAAGGGGTCAGACTGATGCTGGAAGGCATCGGCGAGGATGTAAACCGCTCAGGGCTAAAGGATACTCCGGCACGTATCGCCCGCATGTATCAGGAGCTGTTCAGCGGCTTAACCGAAGACCCTATGCAGTACCTGAAAACCGTTCTCGGTGAAAGCCACGATGAGATTATCTTAGCTAAAGACATCCCCATGCACTCGGTTTGCGAGCACCACCTGCAACCCTTCCAGGGAGTGGCCCATATCGCCTATATGCCCAAAGGGGGACGCATTGTGGGGTTAAGCAAACTGGTACGGGTGTTGGAGACGTTTACCCGGCGGCCCCAGGTGCAGGAGCGATTGACCACCCAGGTAGCTGATACGCTGATGGAGGGCCTACAGCCGCGCGGGGTGATGGTGATGCTGGAAGCCAGGCATATGTGTATGACCATCCGCGGGGTGAAAAAGCCCAACTCCAAAATTATTACCTCCGCTGTACGAGGCATCTTCCGCACCTCACAACCCACCCGCTCTGAAACCCTGGCCATGATCCGCCAGCCATAACGGGCACAGGCATAGCCCGCAGGCGGGGCCTGATTCTTCCCTTTTTATTCAGTGACCTATGTGTTAATATACGTGTACTTGTTGGTTAAAGTAGAAGATTTGTTAACCACAGAGGGTAAAGAAGTTAGAAAAATCTTTTTGTTATCTTCATACATTTTATCACTACTGTCCGGTAAAAAAATTTTAATGGTACAAAAACATTAGGTATATCAGGATGATTGACCCCAAAAAAGACTTTTTCGATTTCAATTTGCTCTGGGATTTATGCCATGATCTATCCACCTTAGAGTGGAAAG
>JAJRUU010000279.1 GCA_024277605.1 bacterium | reverse complement strand
TTACTTACTAAAACGGTGTTGGAATTTGCCCGTGGAAATTTGCAGCTAAAGGAAGACCGGGTATTTTACCAGGGTAAGCCCTGCCCTTATGGCATTCAGATCGATGAGCTATAGGTACCTATACAACAAAACTAATACAGCGCCCATTTTTATTTGATAGGTTGATAATGTCTTTTAGTCCTCTCTCCCCTGGGGGAGAGAGTTAGAGTGAGGGGGAAAGGTTTATGTATCAAAAGCTCCCCTCATCCTAACCTTCTCCCCCAAGGGGAGAAGGAACCATATACCCATCAATGTAAAATGGACGCTGTACTAGTTTGCTAATTCCGATCAAGATATAGCTTTTTGATTATTTGCCTATACGCAAGTGGAATTAATTGATCAGCCAGCGCTTCATCCCGGGCTTGTTTGTTGTGCAGAGTAAGGTTCTTTTGCCGTTTATATTTAAGCTTGGACTGCTCTAAGGGTAGCTTTAAAAGTTCCTCCTGATCAATATCCTTAGCCGGGGTTGATAATTCATAGGTAAAGGGATTGGAATCGCTAGCTTTTTTATAGGATGATGGTTTCTCTGTAAAAGGAGTCTGTTTTTCTCCCTCTCTGGCGGCCGGATTGAACTTGTTTTCAGCCATTGCCAGCATTCTGGACTCATTATCCAGCTTATCAGGTTGCTTAATATCTCCGGTTCTTGCGCTAACGCTAGATTTAACCGGCTTGAGTGCCGCAGTCTCAAAGCGCTGGATCCTTTCCTTTTTGTGCTCCAGGCGTTTAATTATCCGCTCAAATACATCTTGTCTACTTAAGTCACGCTCCATAGCATAGACATTTTTAATGTTTTCAGTTTTAGGCGTTTGCTTTATATCCTTGCTGGCTTTTGCGGCGCTAAAATTACCCTTTGTCTTTGGTGAATCCTCGAGCTTGCCTATTATACCCTTATTGGCTCTGGCTTTGCCCTTTACCGCCAGCTTTAATTTCCGTTGACTGAGATCAGGATTGTATCGATCACCAGCCTTTTTGTATAACCGTCTGACCCGCTTTAATGCTTGATCTATATTTTTAAGCGCCAACCGCTTTTTCCCATGTGAATCACCAGCAATTGCCTCATCTGAAGAAGCTTTTTGCCCAGCAGCTAACCGACGGCTGGCTGCTCCTTTATCCGGCATATCGGCGGATGATAGTTCCCTTTCCATTCTATTCAAAGTAGAGCCAATTCCTTCAAGCTCTTTGTACGGCAATTTGTCTATGCTACTACTTATCTGTTTTAATTTTAAACCAAGTTCCTGGTTCATACCGGATTCTTCACCCGCAGACGCCCCTGAGGAAAGCTGCGAAAGACCCAAGTTTTTCATCTTATGCTGAATTCTGCCTAATTTCAGGGCTAATTCTTCGATATCGGGATAATTATACGATACTGCCGCTTTTTCCTCTCCCAGATCAAGCATACTTAATCCATCAGCGAGCTTAAGCAGGTTTTCTCCCATAAGTTCCGCCATCTTTGGGTCGAGTTTCCGCCCAAGTTTGGAGTCTAAGTCGTTAATTTGCTCTAACTTTTGTTCAAACTCTTGTGTTCTAGTATCAGAACCCGCCGCTAAATCTTTGGCTATAGGAGGATAATCAGCTAGCTCTTTGACCCGCTTGGCCATCTCCAGTACCATGTCACGAGACTGCATCGGATCTTGCTCCCGGCCAATTTTTTCATTTAACTTTCTTATCTCCCCCAGCCTCTCAAAAAGATCGTTCCTATCTACATCATTTATAGTTAAAAGCGCATTCATATTCGTATTGTCCAAGGCGGCTGAACCTTCTCCACGTCCAAGCTCTGCTACTCTTATCTCTTGAGATAATTCTAATTCGCTGTTGTTTTGGTTTAACTTATCACCAAACTCCCCGCCATCTCCGAGGTTAGCTTTTGCTCCTAATAATCCCTGTGATAACTCCGCCAATTCAGCAGCAATTTTGCTTAATTCCCCGGTGTTTTCAGAACCATCTCCCCGCGCAAGTCCGGTTGCCCGTAACCCTTGAGACAAGTCCGCCAGTTCCCGCCCCAGTGATTCGAATGCTCTGCGATCTAGTTGTTTTGGGCTTTTACCCGTCTTAAGCTCATTAACCATTCGGCCTAAGCGTTCAGTATACTTTGCAGTATCTTTGGCAATTTGTTGCTCATTATTTCCGGTTTTCACTGACATATCGGTATAATTAGCTGACAGCTCAGCCAGTTCCCGCGACATAGTAAATAAATCCTGACTCGACTTATCAATAAGCCGCTGGTGTTTTTTAAGCTTTTGCTCACCTCTGGCTTCCTCTAGCAATTTCCTCTGTTCTGTTATGGCGTCAGGCCCTATTTTATCTAATTGGGCAGCCAGTTGTAATAAATCGGAAGACAGCTTTGTTATATCCTGGTCGCTGCCCAGTTGGGCAACATCTAATTCCTGGTCACGTTCCTGTAATTTGCCGGCCATCTGATGTAAGCGTTTGGAAATTTGATCATATTTGGCTGGGTCAGAGGATAATTGCTGCCCCACCTCCTTTATCTGACTCCCTATGCTCGTGATTGCTTTGGTGCTGACATCTTTTAAGGGATTTTTTATGTTTTCAGTGTTTTCAGTGACCGTATTTTTTAGCATGTTGGATAATTTCAGTAATTCTGTTCCCAGCTCTTCTCTCATCTCTTGCTGATCCCCGGCCAGCTCAAGCCGCTGCTTAATTTGTTCCAAGCGCTGTGACCCAGTAGATAACTCCTCCATCAACTTTTTGTTCATCTCCGGCCCAAGTGCATCTGTCTGATAATCAGCCGACGATTGCGCAGCGGTTTGCATGTGTGGCGATAAATCAGATAATTGCTTAACCAACTGCTGCAAATCCACCAGTTCACTCTTATCCCTGCTCTCTATCGAAGCCGTAAACCCAATATCCCCCACTCCCAGCTTGTCAAGCCTATCAGACAAGGCGGCTACCGCATAATAATTGTTCTTAAGCCCGGCCGCGTCAGTTGTCTGCCGACTTGTTTTTTGTAGCTGTCGGCCTATTTTACGTAATTGATCACTTAATTGCCTTCTGTTTGGGTCATTTAACACGACTTGATCAAAATCGACTTTCCCTAAACCTCGGGCCAGCCCCAGAATTCGAGAGGAGGTATCTGCTCTGGAGCTGTCATCCCCATCCTGTTTTATCTGCCGGCTTAGCTTTAATAGTTCGCGGCCATCTTGCTTAATTTTTTTTCTCAACTTACGGTCGGCATTGTCCCGACTGAACTTCCGTTTCTCGGAAACATATTGCTGGTTAGCCAGAGATTCCGCTGTCGCCACAGAATCAAGGGTTAATTTGCCCAGTTGAGCCGATACCTCGGCTATGCTATGAGTGATTTGATTGACCGATTGAAAATCTTTCGCCTTTGGCAATTGCTCGTTTAATATTTCTAATGTTCGTTGCTTTTCAACAATAAAATCCCTTATATTCATCCCGCTCATATTGGCTTTTATGCTGGCTACATCTACATTCTCCAACTTCTCGGCAACCTGGTTTAACTCCGCTGAGACATTGGCTGATATATCATGTGTCGGCAAATGTCGGGGGGATTCCTCAACCCTTATCCGTTCTAATGTATCACTGCCTTTAGACGCTTGCTCGCGTTTACCCCTTATTATGGCCGCCTGGCGGTCAGCCTTATCAGGCCCCCCCTGTGCCAAGGGGACATCTGATCGTCTGCCCATGGAATCGGATTCGGTCAACTCCTTTAAATCAGGCCGTAACTTAGAGAGCTTATTGCCACTATTACTCCCCCAACTTGAGAATTCTCGCGCCAATTCACTTAACTCAGTGGTTATAGCCTTTATTTGCTGCGGGTCATCAACCTCTCTCATGCGTTCGGTTACTTGAGGCAGTTTATTATCAATGCCCTTGGGTTGATTAATGGAAACCCGCGCCTTTGTCCAAATAGGAGTTATAAGACTGCTCTTTAGGGGATTAAAGGAAATATTCTCCGGGCTGTCAATCTTTAGTAATCGATTACCCAACGACTCAATCCTGCGGGCGTTTACCTTAACTTTTTGTTTTAGATTGTCAAAAGAGTTTTGGGGAAGCGCAGCCATATGCCCTTCGCCAGGAAACAAGCGGCGCTTACTCCCGGAACTTAACATAAGCTGCCTTCTTCCCATGGGAACCGGCGTTTTTTTACCGAAAACACCCGCTTTAGCCGAAGAAAGCTCAGGATCTATCTCCAGATTGTGGGGATGCTCTATGAGCGCTTCACCTACACTGGGTTCCTGCGGCTTTTTATCAAGCCCCGCAACAGTTTTAATGGGTTCTAATTGAATCTTCCCGGGCGCTTCCCCCTTGGCCTTAGTTTTATTACCAGGCGGAGTCTCCTTTTTTAGCTGCTTACTTTGCGCTTTCACTGTTTCAGAAAGCTTAATTTTTGATAATTGATCACCGATTTTATTGAGGTCTTTAACCAGCTGCTGTAACTGAGTTTTGTTAGAAGAGCGGGGTTTCTCTATATGGGAGTCCCTTGTTTTAGGTTTATTAATGCTTTTTCCGACCCGGAAAGCGTTTTTGAAGGGGTATTGCGGCGGGGGCGGGCAGTTGCGGCCTTTGGGCTGGCCTGCTGACTGGTCAGCTGACTGGTCAGCTGGCTGTCCGGCTGCTGTGCCGGTTTAGCTTTTATGGCTGTATCGGTAAATCGATCTTTTATCTTTTGCAGTAGCGCTACCAAAGGGTTTTGTTTATTTTTGATATTTTTTAACCTGTTTTCATGGTTTTTAACATCTTGTCTATGACTATCCTGCCTTTTTTGGTAAGGCTCCTTTTTTGTATTAGTATATTTATTATTCTCCTTTGCTATAGTAGTTTTTTTAGCTCTTAAATCTCTGGTTTTTTCTACTCTAATAGTTTCGGCGTCTCTTGGGTCCCCGGTTTCTTCTACTATAGTGGTTTCTGTATCTTCCGTGTCTCTACCCTCCTGTAGCCATTCTTCTTTTTG
>JAJRUU010000278.1 GCA_024277605.1 bacterium | reverse complement strand
GGCTATATTGTGCATATCGGGATAGTGTTTTTGTATCTGGGCATTACCGGTTCCAGCGCCTATAAGATAGAGAAAGATGTGTCGGTAGCTGAAGGGGAGGAGTTTTATATTGGGGATTATACGCTTAAATATGAGCGTTTCTCTCAGTATCCTACTCAGAGTAAAGTGGTGAATGTAGCCATAGTGCCGGTATTTAAAGATGGGAAAAAAATTGATGTACTTACCCCGGAGAAAAACGTCCATTTTAAACATTCCGATCAACCGGTTACTGAAGTATCTATACACTGGAATCTTAAGGAAGACCTGTATTTGATTCTGGCGGGGTTTGAAGTTGGGGGAAAAGCGAGCTTTAAGGTGTACGTAAATCCCCTGGTGGTTTGGTTGTGGATCGGGGGGATCGTTATGGCTCTCGGCTGTATTGTGGCCATCTGGCCGGATAAAAGGCAGCGGCAGGTATAGACTGTTTCTTTAAAAACCTTTGTGCTCTTTGGGGTCAGGGCTCCCAAGGGGTCACCGACCCCAAAATCCCAATGCCAAAATTTGTCATTTGAGCTTTGACATTCATTTGACATTTGGGCTTTGGTATTTGACATTTCTTTGCATCTTGACGGTTTTAGTTTATGAATGAGTCAGTTAAAATATGGGTTGGCTGGTTTTTGGTAATGGGTGGGGTTGTGCTGTTTGCTGCTTTAAGTCCGGCCCAGGAAGTGGATTACCGGCAACAGATGCGGGAGGTTACCGAGCAGTTGGTCTGCTTGTGCGGTTGCGGTAATCAAATTATGTCTTCCTGCACTTGTGGGGAAGCCAAGCAGAATCAAGCATTTGTCTTAAGCCAGCTAAAAGCGGGTAAAAGCAAGCAGGAAGTCACCGATATAATGGTAAAACGCTATGGAGAGCAGGTGCTGGCCGCTCCCAGGCGCGAGGGAATTAACTGGATTATGTGGGTAGTCATCCCCTATATTGTTCCCATTCTGGGCGCTATAGGGCTTGCCTTTTTGATTATGCGTTGGACAGGGAGGCAACGACTTAATGGAGACGGCGAGGCTGCTGAAAGTGAAGCGGGTTTACCGGTTACCGGTGAAGATGATGAATATAAGCAGAAGCTGGAAAAAGAGCTACATGATTTCGAATAAATTAACCGTTATTGTATTTTCTGAACCAATACAAAAAAAGATAAGCATTTAATAAGACTCGACTTAAGTCGGGTGGAAGGTTAGTCAATGGAAAAAAGAGTTTTTTTGGTTATTATTATTTCACTGGTAATTCTGGTAGTCTATCAGCATTTTATCGGCTCCCGTTTTCAGCCGCAGCAAAGCCCTGTTCCCCCGCTGACAACTGAGGAGGTATCGCCTGCTACACAAGCAGTGCCGGAAGAACAGCCATTACGCTTAGCTGAAGTTGATGTCGCACCTAAAGTGAAAGAGCTGTTTGAGACGCAGAAAGACCTCTACCTACAGGAGATCGAGATCAATACCGGATTATACCGGGTTGTAGCCACCAATAAGGGCGGCAGAATAAAAAGCTGGAAATTAGCCAAGCATCTCGATGCTGAAGGCAATCCGCTGGAATTGGTGTCTACCGCTTCTCAGGCGGCGGATTATTATCCGCTGAGTCTGCGATTAGATGATGACCAATTAGCTAAGCGCATAAATACCAGCTTATATAAGGTGGAACGGGTTACATCTCCCCCCGGACAGAATCAGGAAGGCTTGATATTTTCCTATCTTGATCCTTCAGGATTAAAGCTGACAAAACAACTTACTTTTCATTATGATAATTATTATGTGGATATAGATGTCCAGTGGGAGAACTTAACCGATAAGCCTCAAGCCTTGAAATATTATGTAGAGTGGGGATATGGCTTGGGGCCTGAGGCCGGCACAGTTTCAAAATATAATCATAGTGGTTCCACTCTACTCATCGATGGAAAGCTGGAGAAGGAAAAGCCGGGTGATATTGAGGGTAAACTTGAGTATAAGGGCAATATATCCTGGGCGGCTATACAGGACACCTATTTTGCGGCCATGCTTATCCCCAAGACTGTTGTTTCAGAGGTGCTTGTTACTAAGCAAGATAAGGAGCTTATCAGTGTGGGGCTGGCGGGGGAGGCACTAGAGCTTATGCCGGGGAAGGTGACCAGCCAGCAGTTTGGCCTATATGCCGGTCCGCAAAAGCTGGATAAATTAGAGGCTATGGGAGTGAGTTTAGAGAAGATTGTTGATTATGGGTTTTTCAGCATTTTGGCTAAACCGATTATGCAGGTGCTCAATTTCTTCTACAGTTATACCGGTAATTATGGGATAGACATCATAATTCTTACTATTCTCATAAAAATACTATTTTGGCCATTAACTAATGCCAGTTTTAAATCAATGAAGGATATGCAAAAGGTTCAGCCCAAATTAAGCGCCTTACGGCAAAAACATAAGAGCGATCCTCAACGCTTGAATAAAGAAATTATGGAGTTATACAAAAAGAATAAGGTAAATCCCTTAGGCGGTTGTCTGCCGATGGTGCTGCAGATCCCCATATTCTTTGCCTTGTATAAGGCGTTGCTTATTTCTATAGAGTTGCGCCATGCGCCATTTATGTTGTGGATTACTGATCTATCAGCCGCTGAACCGGGTTGGTTCGGTTTATGGCCGGATTGCCCAAGCGTCTGGATAACCTTGCGAATCCTGCCGCTACTTATGGGGATTACTATGTTTATACAACAGAAGATGACTCCTATGGTCGGTGACCCCAAACAGGCCAAGATGATGATGATGATGCCGGTTTTTATGACCTTTATCTTATATAATATGCCGACTGGACTGGTACTCTACTTCTTGCTGAATAATCTTCTTACGATTATCCAGCAGGACAGGATCAATAAAAAACAGGCATAACAGGCGCTAAATAATGGGTACCTTGAAAAATTAGAAATTTTCTTCGAGAACAAGGGGACTGGTCCCCAAGGAGCGGCGAGTCGAAAAAGCGCAGCGTACGTGCGGGTACATGAGCATTTTGAGGGGACAGGTCCCCAAGACGAGCTGCGACACTGTCAATCGGAGAAAAGAGCAATTGGGGACTGGTCCCCAAGGGGACTGGTCCCCTTTTTCAAGGTACCCCTACAGGGGGGATGACTTGGTTAGTTTAGGGGTAAATGTAGATCATGTGGCTAATATTCGCCAGGCGCGTAAGGCAGTAGAGCCTGATCCGGTTACTGCGGCTATGCTGGCGGAGCTTGCCGGGGCACAGTGCATTACCGTCCACCTGCGAAGTGATCGGCGCCACATCCAGGAGCGCGATCTTGAGCTTTTACGTAAGCAGGTCAAGACCAAGCTGAATTTGGAAATGGCAGCTACAGAGGAGATGATCTCTATAGCCAGCCGAATTAAACCGGACATGATTACCCTGGTGCCTGAACGCCCCGAAGAGGTTACCACTCTAGGGGGCCTGAACGTAGTTGACCAACAGGATACACTGCAGGGAGCCATTGTCCGCCTGCAGGATGCAGGCATCGCAATGGGGATTTTCATCGATCCTGATTCGGCACAGGTGGAGGCGGCAAAAGCCGTTGGCGCTCGGTATATAGAAATACATACCGGACTCTATGCCGCAGTAAGAGGTGAAAAACAGCAAGCGGAATTACAGAATATCATAGGTGTTGCTGAAAAGGCTGCTGCTTTGGGATTGGGAGTAAATGCCGGTCATGATCTTACCTATAGCAATGTGACTCCTATAGCTGCAATCCCTCAGATAGAGGAGCTGAACATCGGTCACAATATTGTTGCCAGGGCGGTGTTGGTAGGGATGGAGCGGGCGGTTAGGCAGATGCTTGAGTTAATTCAAGCTGCCAAGAGGTGTTGTTAGTTGCTACACGGGATAGGGGTTGACCTGGTACATATTAAGCGTATGCAGCAAGTGCAGGAACGCTGGGGGGAGAAGTTTACCTCACGCGTTTTTACCCCGGAATAGGATGAGTATTGCCGACAGCATAAATTTTCTGCACAGCATTTTGCCGGGATCTTTGCGGCCAAAGAAGCGGTGTTAAAGGCCATGGGTATCGGTTTGAGTCAGGGTATCAGCTGGCAGGAAATTCAAATCTTATCAAAGAGCGGCCATGCCCCCCAGGTTGAACTGAGCGGAACGGCAGCTCAAATTGCTAAAAAGTTGGGCATTGATAATGTGTTGCTAACTCTGTCGCATGATGCGGATTATGCCATTGCCCATGCGGTAGCGCTTAAGCCTTCGGCTTAGGTTTTCTGCCTGATCTCTTGCCGGATGCAGCAGTCTCAAAGATTATTTCTTTTATTAGTTCTCCCCCCAGAGTTTGATTTAATTTGAGTACTATATCTTGCTGTAGCGGTTCTAAAGCAGGCAGCCATTCGGCATTCTGTAGGTTGACGGTTAAACTTTTTCCAGTTAGCCTGACCACTTTAGTAAAATCAGCTATTTTTTCACCCACTATTTGGGGCCATACAAGCTCTATCCGTTGAAAATTTATCTGTTCGGCCAATCCAAATTTGGGCAGAGACCGATTCAGTATGTCTCTGGTTGAAACAAAGCCGGGTTTTTTCTTCGGGGCTTTACTCAAAGTAATGATTCCCTGTTTATGATCACTACTGTCCGGTAAAAAAATTTTAATGGTACAAAAACATTAGGTATATCAGGATGATTGACCCCAAAAAAGACTTTTTCGATTTCAATTTGCTCTGGGATTTATGCCATGATCTATCCACCTTAGAGTGGAAAG
>JAJRUU010000037.1 GCA_024277605.1 bacterium | reverse complement strand
GATTTATTTATTAATTGCGGCTTGTTCACTATTTTTGACAACTTAAGCCCGACAGACTCCTAGATAACACAATGACCAGGCTGGCCATCATCGGTGCTGTGTAGCTGTGGCGGCTATAAAAGTATTATGTGTTGATGCTGGGTCAGCATGCCGATAAAATCCAACACGTAGGCGGTAGGTAATATACCCTCATACCTTATTCCCCCAAGATTATATTAAACCAAGCCGAATGGTGATGTATGCTTATTTAACGGCTTGACATAAGGCCCTAAGGGAGATATTCTTTTACTCCTTGAGGGTTATTTGTGTCTTAAATCATTTGGCTCTTTATGCTATGTACAACAACTAGTTAGGAATTTGAGTCTTGTTATGCCGCCACAGAACTTGAGGGAATTTATAGAAATACTAAAAAAACATAATGAGTTAAATGTAGTTTCCACCGAGGTAAATCCTGAGCTGGAAATAAGCGAGATCGTCGACCGTATAGGTAAATCAGATGGGCCGGCCTTATTGTTTAATCAGGTAACCGGCTCTAAAGTACCCTTGCTGATAAATGCCTTTGGCTCTGAGCGGAGGATGAATCTGGCTTTAGGGGTTGATTCCCAGGCTGAGCTTAAGGCTGAGATAGCCTCGCTGGTAAAGACCGAGCTCCCCAAAAACTGGCGCGAAGGCATAAATGCACTGCCCAAGTTAAAACGCCTAGCGGCTGTCCGGCCAAAGCGCATAAAACATGGCGCCTGCCAGCAGGTGATTATAAAGGACAAACCTTCCTTAGCCGAATTCCCTATACTGAAATGCTGGCCCGAAGATAGCGGTAAATATATAACTCTGCCCTGTATAATCACCAAAGACCCGCAGAGCGGTAAACGCAATATGGGTATGTATCGCATGCAGGTGTTCGATGAGTGCACGACCGGTATGCACTGGCATATTCAAAAGCATGGGGCGCTGCATTGTAAAAAGAGTACAGAACCCTTAGAAGTGGCGGTAGCCATCGGGCCTGAGCCGACGGTAAGTTTAGCGGCGGCGGCTCCATTACCTGAAGGGGTGGATGAGCTGTTATTGGCGGGCTTCTTAAAACGTAAACCGGTACAGTTGGTGCAGTGCCGGACGCTCGATTTAGAGGTTCCGGCTGAATCTGAAATTGTGCTGGAGGGGGTAGTTGATCCCCATGATATGCGGCCGGAGGGTCCCTTTGGCGATCATACCGGGCACTATTCTGCAATGGATGAATTTCCGGTGTTTCATATAAAATGTATCACTCACCGTAAAGACCCCATCTATCAAACCACGGTAACCGGCCGTCCCCCGCGCGAGGATTATTTTATGGGGCAGGCGCTGGCTAAGATATTTTTGCCTTTGCTGCAGTTGACGCTGCCGGAAGTGGTGGATATTAGCCTGCCGCCGGAAGGGGTATTTCACAACCTGGCGATTGTGTCTATTAAAAAGCGCTACCCCTGGCAGGCGCGCAAAGTAATGCATGCCTTATGGGGCCTGGGGCAGTTGATGTTCAGCAAGATGATCATCGTGCTGGACGAGGATGTGAATGTACATGATCTGTCTGAGGTTTTGTGGGTGGTAGGTAATACTATCGATCCCAAATGGGATGTAATCTTTAGCGAGGGGCCGGTGGATATGCTGGATGCGGCGGTGCGTAAGAAAAATTTGGGGAGCAAGATGGGGATTGACGCCACCAGAAAGCTGGTTGAAGAGGGTCATAGCGGGCAGTGGCCGCATAAAATTAGCATGAGTCGGGATATAATTGAGCTGGTGAATAAGCGCTGGGAAGAATATGGCCTCTAGGGTGTGGGAGCAGGGGAGTATCCTGTATAAGCTGACCACCCAGAAGTGGATATGGTTGACCCTGCCGTTTGCCCTGGTGGGAGTGTTACTGGCGGCGGGTGGTATACCGCCGCTGGTCAAAATATGGTGGGTAATGGTGGCCTTTATATCGGCGCGTAATGCCGGGATGTATGCCAACCGCTTGATCGATGAGCCGATTGATACGCAGAATCCACGCACTAAAAGCCGGATATTACCGCAAGGGTTAATCAGCCAAAATGTGGTGTGGGCGGCCACCATCGCAAGCTTTATCTTGTTCGTGCTGGCGGCGTATATGCTGAACCCGCTGTGCTTCTACTTATCCCCCCTGGCGATCATTGCTATTATGCTCTATCCGTATGCCAAGCGGTTTACCTGGGGTTTGCATATTCTGTTAGGCCTTGTGATGGCCTGTGCCCCGGTGGGGGGCTGGATTGCCATTACCGGTGAGTTAGAGCTGGCTACTATTGTTCTGGCGGCTGGGGTTTTGTTTTGGGGGGCGGCTTTTGACATCATCTTAGATAATCAGGATGCCCTGTTTTACCAGCAGGCCGGATTACACTCCATCCCGGCACTGTTGGGGTATAAGCGCGCAAACCAGGTGGCCCTGTCGCTGCATGTGCTCTCTCTGGCTGCGTTCTATGCCATGACCGGCTTGCTTAAGCTGGGGCTGATTTATAAACTGGGGTTGGGGCTGATTGAGCTATGTTTATGCTATGAGTATGTAGTGATCTTTAACCGGGGTTTTGAGGAATACAAAAAACTGGCCCATGGACTGAATATTGGCATAAGTATTTTGTTTTTTGTGGTGACGTTAACTGATGTTTTGCTTTTGGGATAGGGTAGGTTGGCCGCCAGGTTATAATTGTGAGGCTGGCAAAGTCAACCGATGTAATCCAAAGTAGAAAGAGATTGCTTCGGAACTAAGGTTTCTCGCAATGACAGAAGTGGAATACTATGAAACTCGGTTTCTTTACTAATGCTTTTCGCAATTATCCATTCTCTTATGCGCTTGAGACGCTGTCGGCTTATGGCTATGAAGGCATAGAGCTGTGGGCTAAGGGTGAGCATATCACTCCGTTTGATGCGGTTGAGCGGTGGTGGAAAATTAAGGCTGATATAGCCGCTCACGGGCTTATTGTTTATGCGGTCAGCGCTCATCTGGATTTTGTGGCGCCGGAGATAAATAAACGGGAGGAGCTGATCCAGCGCTTCATCCGGGTGCTGGATATGGCGCAATTTTTCGGGGCGCCGCAGGTGCATACCGCATCCGGCGGGTTGTATACCAATATCAGCTATGAAGCACAAGGCGAATACTTTGTGCAGGCCATGCGAGAAATTGAACCTGAGGCACGGGCCAGGGGCATCCGGGTGGGCCTTGAGCCGGAGCCTGAAAAATGGCTCTCCACCCCGGCGCAGATTAAACAGCTACTGGAAGATGACTTGGATCCCGCAGTGTTTGGGGCGGTGCTGGATCTGGCGCATGCCGATGGGGTGGGGGATTGTATCCTGGGCTATATCAATAAATTAGCGCCGTATCTTATGCATATTCATGTGGATGATGTACAGCAAGGCGTTTTCCCCCACCGGCATCTTATACCGGGAGAGGGCAGTATAGATTATGTTAATGTTTTCAACTTATTAAGCGAACTGGGGTATGACGGCTGGCTGTCGATGGAGCTAAACCGCCATATCCGGGGACCGGCGCAGGCTGCCCGTTTGGCCTATCAATTTATCGCGCAATACCGCCAGCTTTGGACAGGGTGACTCTATGAGATACCGGGGGGCTATTATCGGGTTAGGTAATATTGCGCTTTGCGGGCATGTCCCGGCTTATCTTAAGAATTATGATAAACTTGAGATCGTAGCCGGGGTGGATGTCTGCACCCCGAATCATGAACGCTTTAAAACGTACTTTCCAGAAGCGGTTACCTATTATGACGTTCGAGACTTATTCGCCCAACATGAACTGGACTTTGTGGATATTTGTACCCCCCCGGCGTATCATGCCCCGATAATCCTGGAGGCGGCCAGCCGCAAAATTCATGTGCTGTGTGAAAAACCGGTGGCCACCGATCAAGCCGAAATGGAGCTGATCGCTGGCGACTTAAAGCATGCCGATATAGTATTTATGCCATGTCATCAGTACCGCTATTCCCCCCAGTGGCAGACTGTGTGGCGGTTGATCGATCAGGATAAAATCGGCAAGCCCAGGCGTTTTGAGGTTAACATAAAGCGGTCGCAGCCCAATCCTGGTAATCCGCACTGGCAGCCAAAATGGCGTACCATGCGACAGGAGAGCGGGGGCGGGATTGTGCTTGATCACGGCAGTCATCAATTCTATCTGGCGATGCAGCTGTTGGGGTTGCCTATAAGCGTATGCGCCAGACTGGAAACTCAGAATGAGCGGTATAAAGGGGTGGAGGATACCGCCGCTATCACCATAGAGCATGAAAATGGAGTCTCCCAGTTTGATTTGAGCTGGAATGAAGCGCATCGCCGCACCGAACAGACGATTAGGGGTGAGTTGGGGCAGATAATTATTGCTGAGGATGCAGTAGAGTTGCAGACAGATTCAGAATCACGGTATATAAATTTCAAAGCCGGAATGTCGGCTGATTCGGCCCATGCCGCTTGGCATGAAGCGCTACTACAAAAATTTATCGAGCACCTTCAAAAAGGATGTTTTGACCCGGAGCAATTAAAAGAGGCGCAATATACTTTAAGATGTGCCCTTTTAGCTTACGAGTCCTCCACTTTTGGAAAAACACTAAGCTTTTGATTATGGAATTAGTTACTGCTGCAAATAATAAACAAATATTTACCGCCGCAGCTACGAGTCCGGCGGATAGTATTTATGTGCCGCTGACCGGACTGGTAAGCATCCGCTGGGGCCGGGATTTTTTCGAATTATGCCAATTACCGGAATTGCTTAAGCTGGCCCATAAGGCGGGCAAAAAAGTCTATCCGGTGATAAACGGCCATCCACCCCAGGCGCAACTTGCCGCTTACCATGACGCAGCCCGGCGGATATACGAAGCCGGAGCTGATGGTGTAGTTGTGGGGAGTCCTGAGATCATCCATTGGATTAAACGGGAGCTTAAGCCGAAACCGCCGTTTTTGATAATCGCCTCCAGTTCAGCGAAAGCTATTTGCCGACAGGATATAGATTTTCTGCATAGCTTGGGAGCCGATAGGGTAATTATTTCGCGGCTGCATACTTTAAGTGAAGTTAAGGAGTTAGCCAGCCGGTCTGCCCCGCAACTTGAGCTGTTTGTACATGGTCTTATCTGCCCCTGCTGGGAGGGACAGGATTGCTTGTTACCATTATATACTTATGGAAACGAAGCTGACTGGGGTTGCTGCCTGGGTTCCGCTGAGCCGGGTTTATCGGTGGCCTGCAGCAAGTATCAGACCGGTTCGGATGCTACTCGCTTATGGGATATGAGGGTCCAGTCCGACTTGTCCTTATTACCCCGGATT
Source organism: bacterium (assembly GCA_024277605.1). GTDB lineage: Bacteria > SZUA-182 > SZUA-182 > SZUA-191 > JAJRXT01 > JAJRUS01. The sequence goes on along the minus strand of JAJRUU010000037.1, from coordinate 3,265 downwards.
CTACAGAGTGGGGTACACAGTATCAAGGTTATTCCAGCGACTAAAAGTGTGTCTGATTGGCAAAAAACTATAGCTGTCTGGCGACAGGCGCTGGATAATGCCCTGGCGGATGAGGCCGTTGATGATACAGTAACCGAAGAGTTGGGTCACTTGAGCCCGCTCCCGATTGATTTTAATTTAAGGCGGGCATAATAAATAGTGAGTGAAGTAAGCATGAAACTTGGCGCAGTAGCCCATGATTTAGAACAGGTACTGATACTGGCGGATACGCCGGTAGATTATATTCGCCTGGGGTATCCCTATTGCAAGGGATTGGCTGAATATTTCTGGCCGCAAGATAGCCTGAAAACCGCTCTGGAGAAGGTGGTGTCAGCGGGTAAAATCCCTCAATTTCAATGGCTTATCTCTCCCACCACAGTTGCCCGGGATTACGTGGATAATTGCTTTGAAATTATCAAAAAAATTCCTCAAACCGAGATCGTAGTCAGCCATTGGGGAGGGCTGGAGCTTTCACCGCCCGATATTACGCTTGCCGCTGATGGTTTGGCTATATATAATAGTGATTTGGTTAGCTTGTTGCGGGAGCGGGGGGTAAGTATTATCGGGCTTCCCTTAAAGCTGGACACTGATGAGTTGCTGTCGGCGGTTATTGAATCTTCGCCCGCTGATACTGTGTTTGAATATCAGCTGTGGGGAGCGGTGATGGCCAGCCACCGTTGGAAGTGTGCGGCAGCGGAGGGTGGTTGTAACCCCCAGGCGTGTACCCGGTTTGTTAAATTCGATCATAAGCATGAAGCCTTTGGTTTGTACGGCTCTGCCCTGTGGCATATTACCGGGGTAGATAACTTGAGTCGGGCCAAGGAGTTGACGGCGCTGGGCATTGAGCGGGGGTTAATTCAGCTGGCTGATATTCCACCTTCATCGATAGCTGAATTAATAGATTATTGTCTGGCTATGATAAATGAGTAACTTATGATGGTCTCGTAAAAAGTCAGAAAACACAGATTATTGTCATTCCCGTGTAAACGGGAATCCAGTATTTTCCGATTTAAAATCAGGATGGATTCCCGCTTTCGCGGGAATGACGACTTTTTACGAGACCATCACTTATAAAAGGAAAACCATGCTGTTAAATGTGCCCACCAACTGGGATGATCAACTGCTTATCGGTCTTGAAGATCTGCCCATTTCCAGCTTCTATGGACGCCTTAAATGGGATATTATCGGCGGTGGGCGACCGGCGGCGGCGGTACCGGAAGTGAGCCGGAAAGCGGCTGCTGAGCATATTGGCCTAATTCATCGGCTGGGTTATGGATTCAATTATGTGCTGAATGCCGCTTGTCTGGGAAATACCGAGTATAGCCCCCAGCACTATGCTGCCTTTAGAGAGCTTTTGGATTGGTTAAGTAAACTTGAGGTAGAGTCGGTTACGGTTTCCATCCCGTATCTGATGGAGCTTATACAGCATCATTATCCGCAGTTAAAAATTGTGGCCTCGGTGTTGTGTCATATTGACTCAGTCGATCAGGCCAGATTTTATCAGCAGCTGGGAGTCAGTGAAATTACTATGGTGCAGTTATTTAACCGTAATTTTAAGTTCTTAAAAAACTTCAGCCAAAAGTTGGATTGCAAACTACAGCTTATTGTAAATAATGCCTGCCTGCTGGGCTGTCCCTATCGCCGTTATCACGCCAATATAAATGCCCACGCTTCCAGTTCCCAATGGACTCAGCCGGGTTTTGATTATCCCACGCTGTGCTGTACCCGGGCTCGCCTGGCTCATCCAGAGGAGCTTATCAAATCCCCCTGGATCAGGCCGGAGGATCTACATTATTATGAGGAGATCGGCTTAGATAGATTTAAGCTCTCCGGGCGAACCAAGAACACTCCCTGGCTAAAAAGGGCTATTTTAGCCTATGCCGAGCGCAAAAGCCCGGATAATTTTGCAGAACTACTGAGTGTGCCGCATGGTACCGGAGCTTATAACAGAAAAAAATATGCCGAAATACCGGAGATCGAACTCTATGTAGACAATCGGCAGTTGGCAGGCTTCCTGCTACGCTTTATTAACCAGGAATGTCAGCTGGCAGACTGTGAAACCTGCGGCTACTGTCACAAAGTAGCTAAAAAAGCGGTAAAAACGGATAACACACTGGCTAAAGAAGCGGTATCCAGCTGTGATCGATTGCTTAAGCTGCAATTGTCCCAAACAAAAAACATTAACTAAGGCATAAGATACTATGATACCAAAAACTAACAACCCGGTCAGGCAGACGGTGGAAAGAATAAATCAGCCATCTCAGGAGAGGGAGAAGGAAAAATATGTGGTGGGGGTGTTTGATTCCATCGCCAATGCATATGATTTGATGAACAGCCTGATGAGTTTCGGCTTGCATCGTTATTGGCGAAAGTATGCGGTGCGCCGGCTGGGGGTTTTTTCTGGGGCAACAGTGCTTGACGGCTGCACCGGAACCGCTGAATTTGCACTGGCCTCGGCCAGGGCAGCCGGCCCTAAAGGCCGGGTGATCGGCTTTGATTTTAGCGCCGGTATGTTGAAATACGGTAAGCCAAAGCTAAACCGCAGGGCGAATGAGGCGCCGATTTCTCTACAGCAGGCAAATGCGCTCTCTTTGCCCTATAAAACAGCACAATTTGACTTTGTTACCGTAGGCTGCGGTATCAGGAATCTGGCTGATATCGATCAGGGATTACGGGAAGTATGCCGGGTGCTTAAGCCGGGCGGAAAATTCGCCTGCCTGGATCTGGGCCGTCCGGTAATTCCCATATATTCACAGCTATATTACTTCTTCTTCTTCTATGTCGTGCCCCTGATAGGCAAATTGGTTGCCAGCCAGTATGAGGCGTACAGCTACCTGCCGCATTCGCTGGCCACCTTCCCTAAGCAAGAAGAGTTGCAGGCCAAAATGCAGCAAGCTGGTTTTAAGAATGTGCATTATGTAAACCTGGCAGAGGGAGCCATGGCGCTGCATATCGGGGAAAAGTCAGCAGCATAATGCAAAAGGGGAAAAGTCCCCGGGGACGTGCTCCCTTGGGGTCAATGACCCCTTTTATAATTTTCGTTCAACATCAAGGCAACCACATGCGGCCATGCGAAAAATTTAACCCCAGGCTATAGTTGATTATTTAAGAGGATTAAATTTTGAGCGTAAGGCAGAAATTGGACAAAAAGATAATTTTTCAAGATGACCAAAACAAGACTCTGATTCGATTAGGCCTGCTGCATCTTGCGGCGGGCTTGTTTTTT
>JAJRUU010000277.1 GCA_024277605.1 bacterium | reverse complement strand
CCTTTCCACTCTAAGGTGGATAGATCATGGCATAAATCCCAGAGCAAATTGAAATCGAAAAAGTCTTTTTTGGGGTCAATCATCCTGATATACCTAATGTTTTTGTACCATTAAAATTTTTTTACCGGACAGTAGTGACCAAACATATCAAGCGAGACAGGAGATGTAGCCTTGCGCTTAACCCCCACTGATGCTGCTTCACCTTCGCAAATATCCGAACCTGAAAAAAGGTTTGGCTGGGGCAAATTTTTCTATCTGGCAGTTTTATTAATCCTGGCCTTAGCCGCCATTCGTGGGGGTATCCAATACTTTGGCTCTATCCGGGCCCCTGGAATACTAGAGGGGAAAAAGATCGCCCTGGAAGCGCCCCTGTCGGCTAAAATCGAGAAAATAGCAATTCAGATAGGCGATAAGGTAACTGCGGGGCAAGAGTTGATTTTCCTGGATACGCAAGAGCTGCAGAATCAGATAAAACAGCAGGAGAGTGAGCTTAAAGCTCTTAACGCCGCCTGCGAAAGTGAACAAAAGTTCCTTCCCCTGTTGCTTGAGGAGAAAAACCAGGAACTATTGCTAAGACAGAATGCGATCCAGCAAAATCAGCAACGGCTACAAGGCGAAATAAAACAATTACAGCTTAAATTATCTCAATTAAATAATAAGTTAGCTGACCAAAGGCGATTACTGGCTGAAAGTCGGCAACTGTTGAAATTAAATGCGATTACCCGCTTTAAGCAGCAAGCTATAAAGCGTAAAGCCCAGGAGTTGGAAGATGAAGTTCCCAGCGCTAACCTCCGCCTGCAAAACCAGCAACAGGAGCTGGTACATATACAGCAGACTTTACGGCTGCTTAAACAGAACCAAGGTTTGCTTTCCAAGCAGATACAAGGAAAGTCCCGCCTGCCGTTTCTTAAGGCCAAGCTGGCAGCAGCTACGCAACAACTCAACTTGCTACAGGCCGCTTTTAAGGAACGGATAATTTCTTCCCCTATGGCGGGGATAATCACCCAAACCTTCAAGCTGCCCGGCGAGATAGTAATGACCGGAGAAGCAATTGCCGAACTTGTCGATCCCGATAGTGTTTGCGTTAAAGCGTTTTTTGATCCAAAACACCAACCCCAGCTGAAAGAGGGTAATATTGTGCGCCTGCTGTTTGACAACCAGGTCAAAAGCTGGGGCAAAATCAGCAAGTTTTACCCAGCTACCACCCCCTTACCCCCGCAATTTCAGCAAGTCTATGAACCTCACAAACGGGCGTTAATCGTAGAAATACAACCGCTGAACAGACAGGAATGGCCGCTGACCATCGATATGGGAGTTATGGTGCAACAACAGCGCTGGCCATAACCCGATCTATTCATAAATTCAGGCTGGGTTTGCAAGACATCCCTTGTGAGATAAGGCTTATGAGCCAACGTCCAATAAGGCTTCGTTTGCCCAAGGGGGCAGGAACAGGAAGCTGATATATTTATACTTTTCAAGTAAATGTCGATTTCCCCATAACAAGACCCGAATTTTTCGGGATAAAAGGTGATGAATTGCCGTCTCGATTGTGATAAAATTCAGTTTGGTAATTCACCAGGCCGAAGACTAACCAGGAGTTATAACATACCTCATGCTAAACTATACCTTGCGGCGGCTGCTTACCGCAATACCGCTACTTATCGGCATTACCATCATCTCCTTTTCGGTAATCCACCTGGCGCCGGGGGAACCGACCGACATGATTACCGATTTAAACCCGGCGGTATCTGCCGAATCACGCCAGCGCATAAGAGTGCTATACGGCTTAGACCAGCCATTGCACGTCCAGTATTGGAACTGGTTGTCTCGCCTGTTGAAGCTGGACTTCGGGTTCTCTTTCTCCCCCGATGGGCGACCGGTATTAACCAAGATCACTGAACGCCTGCCAATAACTATTATAATTAATGCCTTATCTTTGTTGCTTATATTGGCGGTAGCCTTACCCATTGGGGTGGCTTCGGCCGCCAGGCAATATTCGCTGTTCGATAAAGCTACCACTATCTTCGTATTTATAGGCTTTGCCACCCCCTCTTTCTGGTTGGCTCTTTTGTTAATGATTTTATTTGGGGTGCAGCTTAACTGGCTGCCTATCTCCGGCATGCAAACACTTAATTTTGCCCAGCTTTCTTTTGGCGGTCAAGTCTGGGATTACGCCAGGCATTTGATTCTGCCGGTTTTGGTTTCGGCTTTTGGCGGCTTGGCAGGATTATCCCGCTATACCCGGGCCAATATGCTGGAAGTTATCCGCCAGGATTATATTACTACCGCCCGGGCCAAAGGGTTGAGCGAGCGGGTAGTTATTTATAAACATGCATTGCGTAATGCCTTGCTGCCGGTAATTACTATTTTGGGGCTTTCCATCCCGGCTTTAATTGGCGGGAGCGTAATTTTTGAAAGCATTTTTGCTATTCCCGGTATGGGTCAATTGTTTTATCAGAGCGTTATGAGCCGTGATTATCCGGTAATTATGGGAATACTGGTAATTGGCGCCGTACTTACCTTGGTGGGCAATATAATCGCTGATCTTTCCTATTCTCTGGCAGACCCGCGCATAAGGCACAATTAATTATGAACGACAAAAGCAATGATAGTGTTTTCTGGCAACATTTCCGTAAAAACCGCTTAGCAGTAGCCGGAAGTGTGGTGGTCGGCTTACTGTTTGCCATATCCTTATTGGCCCCGGTTATCTCGCCTTATGATCCGGCGGAAATCGATGTGGCCTCCATTTTAGAGGAACCGAGTCTGAAACACCCCCTGGGTACTGATGAGTTAGGGCGGGATTTATTGTCACGCATGATTTGGGGGTCGCGTATTTCGCTGAAGGTTGGGTTTGTTTCGGTGAGTATCTCCACCACCATTGGCTTGCTCCTGGGCGCTTTAGCCGGTTACTATGGAGCTTGGGTGGAACGGATTATTATGCGGCTGGTTGACGTAATGCTTTGTTTTCCCACCTTCTTTTTAATCTTAGCGGTGATTGCCATATTAGAGCCCAGTATTTGGAATATCATGATGGTTATCGGAATCACCAGTTGGATGGGAGTGACTAGATTAGTGCGCGCTGAATTTTTAAGCTTAAAGGAGCGTGAATTTGTGCTGGCAGCCAAGGCTCAGGGGTTAAGCGACCGGCGTATTATCTTCCGCCATATGCTCCCCAATGCCCTGGCCCCGGTGTTGGTAGCCGCTACCCTGGGAGTGGCCGGGGCGATCCTTACCGAGTCGGCTTTAAGCTTTCTCGGTATTGGGGTACAACCCCCCACCCCCAGCTGGGGTAATATTTTAACCGCCGGTAAAAATAACATACAGTTTGCCTGGTGGCTGTCAGTTTATCCGGGGCTGGCTATATTAATCACTGTACTGGGGTATAATCTCTTAGGGGAGGGTATCCGGGATGCCACTGATCCTCGGCTAAGAGAGTAAACGT
>JAJRUU010000276.1 GCA_024277605.1 bacterium | reverse complement strand
TGCTCAGTTCGCTGCCCCTCACTTAGCTAACCTGATCCAATCCTTAAAACAAAACCTTTCGGATAAAAAAATAATATTACATATATGCGGGCGAATAAATAACCTGGCCGAAGAGCTGAAAAAACTTCCATTTTCAATGTTAAGTGTAGATGCTGCCGCAGATATTAAAGGTTTAAAACAGGTTCTTTTAGATAAAGTCATTATAGGCTCGATCTGCACCAACACCCTCGCAAAACAAACACCAGCTCAGATTAAGCGCTCATCTCAACAAATCATAAACCAGGGAGCGGCTGCCCTCTGTCTGCCTTGCGGACTAAATCCGGCTACTCCCTTGGAAAATTTGCGGGCCATGCGTCAAGCGCTAAAAAAGGATAAACCGGAAAACAAATGAAAACGTATGCTATTACCCTTTACCCAGAAAAAAAGGTAATTCGCCTGCCCGAAGGAAGTAATTTATTTGAAGGACTGCGCCGGCATGATGTCTATATTAATAATGCTTGCGGGGGCGGAGCAAAATGCGGTAAATGTAAGATTAAATTAAATCAGAATAAATCTGTAGCTTCCAGCACCCCCGAAGAAACAGCCTGTCTTACGCCACAGGATATAACCACAGGCTATCGGCTGGCGTGCTGCATAGAGGTGCAGAGCCAAATGGAGCTTGAGATTATAAACCCCGAGTCGCAGCCGGGGAGCCAACTGATTGACAACTGCCTGCCTTCGATAATCCGCAACCCGGCAGTAAAGAAGATATTGATTGATGTCTCGCCGGATAGTCTTAAAAATAATACACCGTATTTAGAGCGCATCGAAGAGGCGGCAGGCATGCCCTTTCACCCGTCATATCTGGCCGAAAACCTGTCACGAATTCCGCTGTTATTAGAAAGCACACCCACTAAACTCAGCGCCATAGGCATTAACCGTCAATTGACCCTGGTTGAAGCGGGAGATACCGCCACGGCCTGTTATTCTGTAGCGCTGGATATCGGCACAACGATGCTGGATGCGGCTTTAGTTGACCTTCAATCAGGAAAGCAGGTGGATACGCTCTCTGTATTGAATCCCCAGAGGGCTTACGGGATAGATGTGCTAAGCCGAATCAGCAGTTGCCAGCACAGCCAAAGCAAGTTAAAAAAATTACAGCAGCTTATCATTAAAGAAATTAATACCCTGCTAAAACAGTTTGCCATAAGGGCAGACATCAGCCAGGAAGCTATTTACCAGCTGGCCGTTGTTGGCAATAGCACCATGTTACATATTTTTGCAGGAGTAAATCCCCGTACAATTGGGCGCACCCCCTATGGGCCAATTTTTTCCAAAGCCCAAAGCCTCAAACCCACAGATTGTCAAATTGAAATATCATCCGGCGCTGAAGTATTACTGCTTCCCTCAATTTCGGCGTACGTTGGCGCCGATATAGTGGCTGGAATGTTAGCCAGTGGGCTGACCGGCTCCGCACTGTCTACTATTTTTATCGATGTGGGTACCAATGGTGAGATAGTGCTATTTACTGGCTCTGAACTACTGGCTACATCTTGCGCTGCCGGCCCGGCGCTCGAGGGGATGAATATAGCCTGCGGTATGCCTGCTCTGCCGGGGGCTATAGAGCAGGTTTTCCTCTCGCCTAAGCTGGAATTTCGTACCATTTGCGGGGGGCAACCCCAGGGACTTTGCGGTTCGGCGGTGATTGATTTAGCGGCTGAGATGCTTCGTTGCGGGGTAGTTGATAAACGGGGAAAATTTGTAAACAAAGAGGACCTTTTAGCGGGCAATCACGCTCACTTAGCCAGGCAGCTGGATAAAATAAAGGGGGAACCGGCTTTTATCATCCACCAGGATGCCAAGCGGCAAATCTACTTGTCTCAAAATGATTTCCGCCAGATTCAACTGGCCCGGGGAGCTATATGCAGCGCCATTTGTGTGCTATTAACCCAAGCCAAATTAAAGCCCTGCGACATTGAGCGTTTCATTATTGCGGGCAGATTCGGCAAATCTATTCGGGCGGAAAGTTTTAAACAACTGGGGATTATATCTAAGAGCTTTAACGGGCAAATTGATTATGTGGGCAATTCGGCCAGGTGCGGGGCAGTGATGGTCTTATTAAACACCGACTACCGGCTGGAAGCTGAGAAGCTACGCCAGCGGGTAAGCACGGTTGAACTATCGACCTATCCCGAATATGAGCGGATACTTATGCGGTGCTTAATGTTTTAAAATGAAAGAAGGCCGCTACTTTTAAAAAAAAGCTGTATCAGGGGGGAATATTTTTATTGCAAACTACCGACACAGTTGATATAATCCAACATATTTTGTTAAATGGGGGCTTGGCATAAGTGGATAGTCGGATATTTTTTCTAGTGATTATAATAACATCTTGGGGGATTGTTTCCTACTACTTTTGGTTTGTCTGGCGCGGGGCTAAACTGAGAAGCTATGAGGAGACTCTTGATCTGGATTTAAAGCAAGCCCTTCCTTGTCCGAAGCTACAATTGGAAAAAAAAGTAATCTGCCTGGATCGCAATCAGCCCGTAAAAGAAGTTATTAATAATATGCGTAATCCTCAAAAAATGGGCAAGCGGAAATATGATCCAAAGAGTGATCTTGGAAGTGTGGTTATTGTTGATCAACCGCTTAAGGAGGACATTTTAAAGCCCTCAAACATTATCGGCATTGTTACCTTACGGGATATTGTTAAGGGCGGGTATGAACAGTGTTATGAAAATAAGCCGTTACTTACCAGAAAGTGCGGCGATATAATGAGCCAGGATTATCTGGTAAGCGCCGAGGCCGACATTATAAATGATTGCTGGGGAGTTTTATTGGCTGCCAGGAAAAAGGGAGTAGAGCATATTCTGGTAGAAAAGGACAACCAAATCCGAGGTCTGGTTACTGACAAAGATATTTTCAGGGCTATTGAATTCGAGCCGAGATAGGTACAAACTGCTATGCAATTAGTAATAGAGATTATAATGGCTTTATATATTTTATTATTGATCGGTTTGTTCTATTTCTATCTGGGCTCAATTAATATCAGGCTTAGATCCAAAAAATTCTTAACGCATTTTAAAATACCCTATGACAAATTAATGCAGCAGAAGAAAGTGGCTACGGTTAAGCCTGAGGCCACTTTAAAAGAGATATTTGGCATAATGCATAACTGGAACGGCAGCCCCATTGGGAGCG
>JAJRUU010000275.1 GCA_024277605.1 bacterium | reverse complement strand
TCTACGGATCTAACGATAATTCTCAAATTTATCAGTTCATTATACTTCTGCTTTAAATAACTCATAAGCACCGTAAAGCCCAATGGATCGCCCATGGCTTGGCCCTGAAGCTCAGATAACATCTCGATTTCAAAGTATCTTTCAAATATACTTATATCATTAAATTTTTTATAAAGTTCCACCCGTGCGGCAAAAGCATCTTTTACAACAATCAACCTCTCAAGCCATGCGAGTACCTTCTCGGTGTCACCCAGTGCAATTAGATTGGTAAAATCTGCTTGCTTAAACTTTGACCCACCTGGGATAAAAAATTTAAGTGCTTCTGCCCGGTCAATATTGTTCTGAGACAATCTCAGGCAGGTCATGATGTTCAGCACATCAACTTCAGCTCGCAACAACCTATGAACGGCAGCGCAATCCTCTGTATAATGACTACGTATGTTAAAAGCATTCTTATAAAAACTTTTCTCCAACAGCAATTCAATACCCATTAAATCATTAGCCACCAAATACTTATCAAAAGCCGCCCGCGTAGGAAGGAATACCTGAAAAGGAGAGACGGCTAAGTTATCCAGAACATCTTTGGTACTCTTCATGTGGGCCAGCTTTTCCAGATATTCTCGACTATGCGTTCCCACAAAAAACAAACTTTGAATTATTTCAGCTGCAGGCTGAGTGACAAACGTACCCCTTAAAATAGTCTTGAGATTGTAAATATCCCAGCGTCCTAAAATTATGCTGGTTAATTCAGCGGGGACACCATCCAGGAAGGCGCAAATTTTAGCCATGGTGCTGACAAAACTTTGTTTTAATCCATCTTCTATGACATCAAGCCGCCTCATTCCTTTAGCGAGTTTTTGCTCAGAAGCTTTTATATCCCGTCCGTATTCGGTACCAGACAGCATTGCGGCGAGGTACTCCAGGCTGTCGGCCTTAAGCAGGCGCTCCAACTCTGCTCTACCAAGCAAATAACTCCGCATCGCTTTAATGCGGGCATTAATATAACCATAATCATCCACCCCAGAGGTAAGTCTATGGGTAGTAAAGTTTTCTCTAGCCATATAAAATTTTCGCCACCTGGGGGGATACAAGAGGTATGACTTTCTCAAGCCTTAATTCCGGGGTATTCCAGATGGACATTCGACCATCTGCTGAGAGAGCGACTACCCCGGCGGAAAAATCGTTGGTAGGTTCCACCTCTAAGTTTAACTTTAATTCACTCAATATTCTTTTGGTTAAAGAGGCATCCCTATTATTGACCCTGATGCGCACACACTCGGGAAAATCGGCCGTAGATTCTTGAACCAGCTTTTTTAAGACCGACGCATATTCAGATTTTTCAGGCAACCCAGCTAGCCGCTGTTTAACCTTATTAATCATCTGTTGAAATAGCTCATGCTTAACCTGGATATACAATTTTGCCAAACTGTGTTTGCGAATTTTGGTCTGCTTTTGCTCCGTAACCCCATCTTTTTGGGAGGCAGCTTCTGCCAGTTGCTTGTTTATACTGTCAACCTTATGCTGAGCCGTTTTAATGGTTACCGTAGCTCTTTTTCTGGCGGAAGCAATGATCCCCTGGACTTCTACGTCAATCTGCCCTTCTAAGATATTAAACAAACTTTGATAACTCATCTTCCCCTTTTCTCAACGTTTGGTATGCAAAGCAATATCAGCTCAAGTAGCGCTACCCATGCAAAACAACTCTACCCCCTTGATTTACCGGGTAGCCAGCATATAAACACATCACATTTCTCTACTTCTCATACAGCTATAATTAACAACACCTAAACCAAAGATCAATAAGTCTTAAGTTTAACCAAGCCAATCCATCCAGCTAGAACATAGTTATCATGGCTGCTACAACGAAACCAAGAATAACAATAGTTTCTGGAATAGCTAGCATAACAATACACATCGTAGCCACTTCCGGTTTTTCAGCCATAGCACCTACACCAGCCGCACCGATTTTACTCTGAGCGATACCGGTTGCCAGAGCAGCCATTCCGATAGCGAGTGCGGCGGCGATGAATTTTACAGAAGTTGCCATCTCACCGGCTGCCTTCTTATCCTCACTAACTTCCTCGGCAGATGCCTCAGCAGTAGTAGCCGCTTCAGCGCTGGCGATAAAAACAGAGCCTTTATCGCTGCTTTCAGTAGCAGATACTTGTGAATTTTCAAAAACGAATGTTCCTAATAACGCCATAGAAACAAAAATCACTGCACCAAGGTTAATAAAAAATACTTTTTTCGACTTCAATCTATTTTCCTCCTCGTTTAAATGGTTCGTATGGTCGACCTTCAAATTTAGCAAATTTTTGAAAAGATTCCACAACATGCAACCTCAACCCATGTATGGTAGGCCCAAATATACCCAACGCAAAGTTAATGGTATGTAAAACAAACGCTATAGCTATCCCAGCAGCCATATTAGGCATCGTCTTGGCTATCTTATTGGCCACCAACGCCAGAATCACTGAAGACAACCCAATGGCCATAATACGGGCATAAGATAAAATATTACCCAAGGTGCCTGGAATTTCTATGGCTGCTACCAATCCACCGGTAGCGATTATCATAACTATAGAACACGCTAACACAACAAGGATCGGAGTCATCAGACTCTTAGCTATTATCCCTGCTCCGCTCAAAGCCGCTGCCGCAACAGACACCACCAGCAGAATGAAACCAACTGACTCCATTACATGTTTATTTATACAATTATGTTCCCTGTACGCCCCGATTCCTCTTAGAACAAATGAGAGCGTTATATGCACAAATCCAAAACCCACCGCCATCGCCAGGGAAGACTTTATACCACTTTCACGGTTTACAAACGGCGTCATCCCTAACTTAAGATGCCCAACATCCCCCAGAAATTCACCGTATAACAGGCCAAACAGGATAGTGGATGTAGCGCAAACCATAAAGATAAAACCTATATCATGCAAAACATTAGTAAATCTTTTAGATTTCCAAAGCCAGATAGCGGGTGCTAAGAGTAACAAACCATAGAAAATATCACCCAAAATCATGCCAAAAATTATTGGAAAGAATATGGCCAAAAAGCTTGTAGGATCAATAGTGCCGTATGCCGGTGGGTCGAAAAAGCCCATTATTGTTTCAAAAGGCTTAACATAAGCCCTGTTTTGTAAGGTTACCGGAATATTCTTCTTTTCGTCGTCGGCAATTTCCTCCTCTTCGACTATTACCGAGGTTTGATATGCCTCGCTAATAACTCTCTTAAGTTCGGCCAGTGCATCAGTAGGCAGCCAACCGAGCATGATAAAGGTAAACTTAGTTTCGGCAAATTTAGGTACCTCGCCGAAATAAGCGATTCTATCCTGAATCTGAACCGTTAGCTTTTTTAGCCGATTAATGTTTTTCAAGCCAAGTGCATTAATCTCTGCTTCCACATCTGACTTTTCCTTAGGCAGATCGTCCTTCTTCTCCTGCAACAATCCCAATACTTCTTTAAGGGATTTGTCGGCATATTCCTCAGGCAATGACAACTCTTGAATGCCTTCAGTAGAGAATATCCCTCTGATTTTTGTCATCTTTCGCCGATTGGCGGCAATAATACAAGCTATTGTGCGGCGATCTAAATTCGAAGTGAAAATTTCATATTCATCGGCAATCTCGTGATGTAATTTATCTTTTAAGAGATCAATTGCCCCTCGCTTATTCTTGTCCACCACAAAACCGACAATCTCAAGGGTAGCTATATCATGGGCAGTTTCCATCAACGAGGCAAACGTCTCTACCAGCTTACCGAAACCAAGCATCTGGCCGCTTTCTTCATCAATCCTCGACTTACGGCTATACAGTTCATCTTTTTGCTCTTCAATCTTATTGACAACTGACCTTAGCTGCTCAATATTCTTTTGGGCAAAAATCCCAGATGACTCAATCTCTTCTGCTGCTGGAAGGGTGGACATCTTCCGCTGCACCTCCGGAATTCGGGTTAGTTCCTTGATTAGCTCCTCAGTTCGCTACAAGAGATTTTCCAGCTCAGCAAGCTCCCTCAACTCCTCATCGTTCAATGACATCTCGTTGAGCGCAAAACTGCTGTTTGACTGCATATCGATCGTGGGATACGTTACCTTATCAATATGCATCTTCCCAAAACGATAAATTGTATCTAAAACATTGGGCAAAATAGTGCGTTGCCCTACCAGCCGGAGTTTACTCATCTTCTGAATCATATTATATCACCACCCCTCTTGCATTTCTATCAATGCAATTATACAAAATGACTCTTCCGTTCATTTTCACGAAAACACATGCCATGCACTCGTATTAATATATGGTATGTGTTGTTATGGCAAGACTTTTTCAAAAACAAGCTCTACCGCTTTATTCATCGCCGACAAAGCGTTCTGTTTAAAAGTTTCTACTTCTTCCTGCTCGGACAAGCTAAGCTCTTCAGTCGCTATCTTGTCTTCCTTTATTTCTTCAACCGCTTGCGTTTTGCGGAGATCTTCTTTTTCTTTCTTTCGGGCATTTTGAAATGCCTGCTGGGCGCCTTTGGCCTTTTGGATCATTCCTTCCGCTTTTCCTTGCGCCTCTTCGACGATCTTTTTCGCCTCTCTTCTGGCATCCTCCAGTTTTTGATCCAGCTCAATTTCTTTTTGCCAAATTAAGCTTAAGTATTCTTCACTTGAAATATTTGTGTTTGTTGCCTGCTCCATTAATTCGATCCTTTTTTATTTGCACTTATACACATCTCCCGTAAATTGATACTACTATACAATAATATCAGAAAATTAAATAAGAACTAGTCGGATAACTCGGAGATATGCTTCTCTTTTTGTAAAAATTTAAGTGATTCTAGCATGAACTTCACAAAGCTGTCAACAAAAAATATATTAATTTTTGTAAGATAAGTTAATCATCCTCTTTTCTCATACCCCAAACCTTGTTGATTGGCAGAGAAAATATAAGGCCAGTTCCCGGATCTGCAAAGTTGCCGCAAATCCCCTTTAAGCCTTGCACAACATCTTCGACAACATTATCATCCGCTACCGTAAAAATAGTCTTGTTATAGGGGCGATTGCCCACTATTAAATCCCTGAAACCGGCAAAAATAGGGATATCATGGCTCATGATACGCCCCATCCCCACACTATCTACAATAGTAGCCCCGCCGACATCCAGCTCTACAAACAGCGACAGGACATCTTCCAAGAACTCTTCTTTGTTTAATACTATCACCAGTAACTGCATATCGCATATTCGGTTGTGAGCGTTAAAGTCTACCTGATTTCAGTATACTATGTGTCATTTTTCATAACTATATAGTATGTATGAGTTTATTGTCAAGTGAAAACCGGGCGTAGTCTGGATTTATTCTGCGCCCGCCGTTATACTCCCGACTTATTCATAAATTTATAGTTTTCAGTTGGCTGTAGTGTTGCCATAAATAGTACCCGAATTTTTCGGGTACTATACGGTTTCCTGATACAATGGAAAAAGACTTTTTGCCTATAACGTTCCCAATACGTCATAAGCGGCTGAAATTGTTTTCTCGATATCTTCAGCAGTGTGCGCACAAGAAACAAACATGGCTTCAAATTGGGATGGGGCGATATTTATCCCCCGCTCTTGCAAGCCCCAAAAATATTGGGCGAATTTTTTAGTATCGGAGCTGAGTGCGGATGCGTAATCCAGCACCGGATCGGAAGTGAAAAAGGCGCATATCAATGAGCCAACCCGGTTAAACTTAAGCGGCATTCCCCTGCGGCGTGCGTTATCCATTAACCCTTCGGCAAGCTGCGCCGCACGCTCCTCCAGGTTGGGATAAAAACTGGGGTCTTTCAATAACTTCAAGGTTTGAATACCGGCAGCAACCGCCATGGGATTACCGGATAAAGTCCCGGCTTGATATACCGGCCCCAGTGGAGAGACAATATCCATAATATTGGCCTTACCGCCATAAGCCCCGACCGGCAGACCGCTGCCGATGATTTTCCCCAGGCAGGTCAAATCAGGTTCTATGCCGAACAAATGCTGCGCCCCGCCGTATGCTACCCTGACGCCGGTAATCACCTCATCGACTATAAGCAGCGCCTCATATTGGGTACATAATTCCCTTAAACCCGCTAAAAATCCGGGTTGTGGCGGAATCACCCCCATATTACCGGCAATCGGTTCTACGATTATAGCGGCTATCTCCCGGCCATGTTCCCCAAATACCCGCTCAACCGACTCTATGTCGTTATATGATACGATAATGGTATGCTCGGCCAGCGAAGCCGGTATCCCGGCACTATCGGGCACCCCCAGAGTAAGCGCACCTGAACCGGCTCGAACCAGCAGGCTGTCCACATGCCCATGATAACAACCCTCGAACTTTACCACCTTATCCCGGCCGGTAAAACCACGGGCCAGGCGTAAAGCGCTCATAGTAGCCTCAGTCCCGGAATTAACCAGCCGCACCTTCTCTATTGAGGGTACCGCCGCCACAATCAGCTGCGCCAACTCCACTTCGGCCTCAGTCGGCGCGCCAAAGCTGGTCCCTTGCGCTGCCACCGTTTGTACCGCCTGCACTATTTGAGGGTGGGCATGCCCCAGGATCAACGGCCCCCAGGAGCCTACGTAGTCTATATACTCATTTCCATCAACATCATATATTTTAGAACCTTTAGCCCGGGCGATAAAGCGTGGATTGCCGCCCACCGAATTAAAGGCCCGTACCGGACTATTTACCCCTCCGGGAATAACCTGCTTCGCCTGCTCAAACAGCTCTGCTGATTTAGAGTTGTCCATCGTATAAGCCCCTTATTTATTCGCTAACTCGATTGAATTCAAAGAATGCTATAGGTCGTTATTATAGATAAAACTGTGAAAATTACAAGCAAAAACTATTTGCGGGTTTTTATTGTATAGGAAATCATAGCCTGGTTTTTTGCTTGACAAACCCATCACTTGGATTATCATTGGTTTTAACTTTAGGATGTCCACCACTATATCATGATACAAAGCAATTCAAAATCCATTTTCATCGGCGACATACTGGATAGGTATGCTATCGAATCATCGGCCCCTTGCCGGATTGATTGCGGCGGTACCCTGGATATTAAAGCTGTAGCGTTGCCCTTGCAGGGTTATGCACCCGCCACGGTGAATTTCGCCATCGATATGCGGACGCATGTGCGCTTGGCACCTTATAAGGCCCAGTGGATAAAGATTATAAGCCGTGGATTTAGCGAGGAGGAATACCGGCTGGATGAAGCCCCGTTTAATACCACATTGGGATATTATTTCGCTATTGCTTCATTTTTCAGGGTACACGGGCTGCAAATCATAATTAACTCCGAATCACCGGTTAAAAGTGCACTGGGCGGCTCAAGTGCAGCGGGCATTGCGGTGATAAATGCTCTCTCCAAGGCTCTGGAGAAAATGGGTCATAAGCTGCTTACGCCAAAAGATATGCTGCTGCTGGCCTATAACCTGGAGGATGGGGTGGGGATAAGCTTCTGCGGTATGCAGGATCATGCGGCGGCCTGTTATGGCGGGGTCCACCAGTGGATATGGAAATATCAATCTGCTGAAAATCAATTTCAGCAGATTAAATTAGTCGGTCGAGATGATTGCCTGGAAATCTCCAGGCATTTGCTGATCGTCTATAGCGGCGAGAGCCATAATTCGGTGGAAATCAATTTACAGTGGGTCAATGAGTTTTTGAGCGGGAAATACCGTAAAGAATGGATAGAGTGCATAAAATATGTTAACGATTTTGCCAAAGCGCTAAAAATGAGAGATTGGACAAAAATGGCAGCGGCCTTAAAACGTGAGATGAACATTCGCCAGGAAATAACCCCCCAGGCCATGCTGCCCATAACAGAAGAGCTATTGAGCGTGGCATATAAAACCGATTGCGGCGCCAGATTCACCGGAGCGGGCGGCGGGGGTTGCTTCTGGGCTATTGGCGGGCTTTCCGATATCGAAAAATTAAAAACAAGCTGGCAGCAGATACTGGATAAAAATGGGCAGGGAATGTTGCTCAACCATAAAATAGCAACTGAGGGAGTGATTTAATCCCGGTTATTTAGCTGTACTGATCATTTCCAATACCTGTTCGATACTGCTTACCTGGCGGGGGTAACTAAGATAAGGACGTTTTATAACCACTACCGGCAGATTTATTCCTATGGCCGCATCTATTTTCTGTGGCGTCCCTCCGGCCTCACCGCTATCCTTACATACCATGACCTGAATATCGTATTGCTCAAATTGAGAGCGGTTTTGGGCGACAGAATCCACTCCCTGAAAGGCTATGATGTTTTGTTCGAGGATCCCTAAGCTCCGGCAATACGCCACGGTTTGGGGCAGTACCCGTAGCACAACTTCCCCGCCATATTTCCGGGCAGCTCTTAAAAATGGGGTTAAATGGCGGCTGCCGATGGTGAGTAATATTCGTCGCCCAAGCCAAAAGGCCAACTTTGCGGCGGCGCCAAAATTGTCTACCGGATAGATTGATTCACTTTCGGGTAATTGAGTCGGCGGACGTTCCAGGCGTAAGTATTTACCAGCTGTTTTATGGCAGGCAGCCATAGCATTATGCGAAGCTGAAACAGCAAAGGGATGAGTGGCATCCACTACCATTTTAATATGCCGGTCGGCTATCAGTTTGACTAAACCCTTTTCATTCAACGCACCACAGCGTTTCTCAAGTGAGGCAGGAGCCAGCTCAGCGCCCATGGGGGTGACAGTGCTTAATAGTACCCTGCACCCCTCAGCATGAAGCAGCTGCGCCAACTGACGGCCCTCAGTAGTTCCTCCCAACACCAAAATCATAGCAAACCTCAGTCTTTTATAAAAAATCCTCGCGGGGTGACCATGTAGCCTTGCCAGATAAAACTAGTGGAATTACCGATGATTACGGTAGAAAACATATCAATAGGATGCGTCAGAAAGTTATCCAAATCAGTAAGCACTACCTGCTCACCGGGCCGACTGATTTTACTTACAATTCCCACCGGGGTGGAACCGGGTCTGTTGACCAGCGCCAATTCCCTAACCTTATCAATCTGCCAGTTGCGGCCTTTGCTTTTCGGGTTATAGAGCGCCAGCACCATATCGGCGCCAAGGACTGCGCTGACACGTTGCTCAATTACCTCCCAGGGAGTCAGCAGATCGCTTAAGCTGATGACCGCAAAATCGTTCATAATCGGCGCCCCCAGGCAAGCAGCGGCGCTTGAGGCGGCGGTAATTCCTGGAATAACCTCTACGGCTATTGTTATATCCAGGTTTTTTAATAACTCCAGCACCAGCCCGGCACAGCCGTATACCCCGGCATCACCGCTACTGATTATAGCTACCCGGTTACCAGCCGCCGCTTCATCTATAGCGGCTTTGGCCCGCTCCTGTTCTTTGGTCATGCCGGATGAAATACAGCGCTGATCGCTCAACAGGGATTGAATCAACTGTACATAGGCACGGTAACCCACGACGACCTGACTGTCGGTTATGGCTGCTTTGGCCTTAGGGGCCAACAGTTCTATACTTCCCGGCCCAATCCCTACTACATAAAGTTTTCCCGGGCCAGGGCCACCGTCACCCCGCCTATTATGGTCTTTGGTAATATTAGTTTCGTACATTTTCCTCCTAAAAGCGCACACGGCTCAGCCACGCCTGCCACCCCGATTTGCTGTTTCACCCACTCAGACGGCTGCTGCACCGCTATCCTTTCCAGCCATGATTTGGGTATAAACCTAAGCGGCAATCCCAGCTCCCTAGCAGTACTCCATATCCCAGGTTCATCCCGCTTAATATCTATAGTGCACAGCTGCCTTACCATTCCCAATTCCTGTTGCGCTTGTCCCAGAGCTGACATTATGGCTTGTTTTATGCTGGCACCCGACGCTCCCCGGCGACATCCCACGCCTGCTATTATATTCCGGCCGGCTTCGGTTGCCGTGGTAATTACCGCTTCTGCGTTTAAATGCGCCGCCAGCTTTGCGGCTAAGGTATTGGCGCCGCCCTCGTGTCCGCTTAGGGCGCTGATACAAAAACGCCCCAGCTCATCTATCACTACCACCGCCGGATCATGGTATTTATCTTCAATGTATGGGGCGATTACCCGGTAGGTCAAACCTAACGAGGTAATGAAAATCAAAGCATCGTATTGTTTAAACAGCGAGGGTATCAGTGAGGGCAGATCAGAAAAATAACCGGCTTTAGTATCAGCTCCGGCAGCCTGTAGCTTCTGCGGCAGATATAGAAAAATATCATCATCCGACAAGCATTGCCGCAGATAATTCCCAACTCGCAAGCTGTTTTGGTTTAGGGCAATAGCGGCTAACTTCATTGTGCCCGGCGGAATTGATGGCTGAAATCTTTGGCATACAACTTAGAGGGCTTATATTTATGGGTCAGCGCTTCTCCCACTATAATCAGCGCCGTCTTGGTTATACCCGCCTGCCTCACTTTGGCGGCGATATCGGCCAGGGTGCCCCTTACGATCTGTTCATCCTCCCAGGAGGCCCGGCTAACCACTGCTACCGGGGTGGATTCGGGATAGCCTGCTGTAAGCTTTTTTACCACCTGCTCTATATTATTTACGCTTAGAAAAATAGCCATACTGGCTCTATGGGCAGCCAATTTGCTCAAATCCTCAGCTTCCGGTACCGGCGTGCGGCCGGAGCTGCGGGTTATGATCAAGCTCTGGGTTAACTCCGGTGCGGTTAATTCACGGCCCAGGCTTGCGGCGGCGGCACAGAACGATGACACCCCTGGAATGATCTCATAGGGGATACCGTGTTCGCTAAGCCAATCCAACTGCTCTCCCACCGCCCCGTATAGACTGGGGTCGCCGGTATGCAGCCGGGCCACCGATTTATCTTCTTTATGTGCCTGCTTACAAAGGCTGCAAATCTGCTCCAGGTTAAGCGTTGCGCTATCATGGATTATAGCCTCGGGCGAGCAATGCTCTAAAAGTTTAGGATTTACCAGCGAACCGGCGTAAATTACTACCGGGGAGCGCTGTAAAAGCCGTAAACCCTTAAGCGTGATCAATTCAGGATCGCCGGGACCGGCGCCAATGAAATATACCTTCACCTATTAACATCCTCCATTTACGCTAGAGTATTTTCTCCGTCAGATCCTCATGCGGAGCGGGGATGATTACCTGAGTTAACAGCAGACCCTTGGGCGCTACCATGGCGGTACCAGCTTCCATGGCGGCCTCAACTTCGGCAATTTCACCGGTTAGCGTAATATATGCCTTTCCCCCCAGACCCTTGGCCAGGCGAACCTCGATCAGGGTAATATTAGCTGCCTTGGCGGCGGCATCGGCTGCCAGGATGCTTGAGGCAATCGAAAAAGTTTCCATAATCCCCAAGGCTTCCAACTCTTCCACCTCAGTAAGGGCCAATATAGCAGGGAGTACCTGCTGGTGAACATTGGGTAAGAACAACTCATCCACCACATATCCACCGCCCACCTCCAGCCCTGCTTGCATGGAGGCCTCAACCGGAGCCACCTCCCCCGCAATTAGCACCATATACTTACCGGGGCAAATGGGCATGGCCTCAATCAGCTTTATGGGAGCTTTTTTGAGCATGGCATCCATTGTAATAATCCCACGCGCGATGCTGTTTAACTCCACCAATCCAATAGCTGGGCACATAGGCTAAAATTCCTGTTACTTACGAGATAATTGCAAAAGCCCTTTTATGGTAGTCGCTGGCTTATAATCTGCGATTCGCAAGGCATTATGAAACGAACAGTTACGCAAACTAAAGTTTGCGGCTACATCATGAATAATCCAGCCCCGGGGTCACTGACCCCTGGCTGGTTAAACCAGGCTATGCCTGGCTACTTAGGGCATGATTTCTATGGTGGCCTTACTGCGCACATTGTCCAGCCACTCTTGCGAGCGTTGGTTTACTTTTTTCCTAAACAGGATATTCTCTATTTCCTGCTTTATTTGCACATCATCTTCCAGCGTATGCATCTTACGCTCAGTAACCTGCACTACATGGTAGCCCAATGATGTTTTTACTATACTGATCTCCTCAGGTTTTAAATCCCATATAGCTTGCTCCAGTTCGGGCATCAA
The DNA here is from genome assembly GCA_024277605.1 of bacterium. Lineage (GTDB taxonomy): Bacteria > SZUA-182 > SZUA-182 > SZUA-191 > JAJRXT01 > JAJRUS01. The sequence continues at coordinate 3,904 of JAJRUU010000275.1, read as the reverse complement.
CTCACCCCGTTTAATGTTGTCCAGGTTGGCCGATGGTTGCCCGGTTACGCCGGAGACTTTTTTAAATAGCTCATTAAAATCAGCCCCCTGACGTAATTGATCTACGATCTCTGCGGCATGTTGCTTGATTTTAAGCTCATCTTCATAAGTAGCATCGGCAGTGAGCGGTAAAATAATATGACGGGCGCTTAGCTCATCTTTTTTTTGATAATCCTGCAGGTGCTGTTCATAGTATTGCTCGATTTCGGCTTGGGTAATCAATGCTTTGGAACGCACTTCAGTGTTCATAAGCTTGGTGATTTTTATCTGGGCCTCTATCTCCTCTTTTAATTCCTCCAAATTGGTTCCCTGTTTGAGCAATTCCTCTGTCAGCTGTTCAATATCCTGTGCACCATATTGTATGACTACATCATTCAAAGCGGCTTGCAATTGTTCTTCCGGCAGTTTAATGTGTTTCTCTTTAGCCAGTTGCAACATAAGTTTTCGGCCAATAAGCTTATCCAAAATCTCCTTATTTAATTAGGGTGTCTGCTGCGGTATACCTGAGACTGCCTGCCGGGCCATGCGTTGCTCTTGTTTAACAACATCGCTTAAGCTGATAATCTCTCCATTTACCACCGCCGCCACGCCATCTATAATTACTCCCCTGGCTGGTCCAGGACAGAAGCAAATCACTAACAGCGTTATCAGCATTCCGGCTATATACTTTGAAAATAATAAACCGTCGGCCACGGCCCACTTTTTTTTATAATTTGGTTGCATAATCAAACATCTCCCACGTTCTACATTAAGGGTACCTTGAAAAAGGGGACCAGTCCCCAATTGCTCTTTTCTCCGATTGACGGTGTCGCAGCTCGTCTTGGGGACCTGTCCCCTCAAAATGCTCATGTACCCGCATGTACACTGCGCTTTTTCGACTCGCCGCTCCTTGGGGACCTGTCTCCTTGTTATCGAAGAAAATTTCTAATTTTTCAAGATACCCATTAATACATAATGGTCAGCTATTAATAAAATACGGATTTATCTTAATGCTGGCATCCCGCTTTAGCTTTTTCAACCAACCAGTTAAGGCATCATCTACCTTTTGGGCTTTCAGCTTTTGATCTATAGACTTTTGGGACGCATCAAAAACAAGCGTTTTGGCTTCCCGCTTATGTTCTAACTTAAAAATATGATAGCCATAGCTGCTTTTAAACACCGAGCTTACTTCCCCCTTTTTAAGCTTAAAAGCAACTTCGTCAAACTCAAGCGGCATCTGTCCGCGACTGAAATAACCCAAATCTCCGCCATTGGCTCCATCCGGGCTTAATGATTTGGCCTCAGCCAGCTTGGCAAATTTTTCTCCACCTTTTATCTCTCTGCGGATTTCTTCGGCTTCCCATTCGGTTTCCACCATAATCTGCCGCACCCTTACTTGTTCCGGTTGTTGGAACTCCTCCGGATTAGCTTCATAATAGTCTTTAGCCTCTGCTTCGGTCACTAAAATATCAGCCGCCACTTCCTGCTGGATAAGTTTTTTGATAACTAGTTCCTGCTGCAATTCCTGTAGCCAGCCTTCTTGCCCCAAAACCTGCTTTTTCTGTTGCAGCTCGGCGTTTTGATTAGGCGGCGGGCTGGATATATTGTTGATATATGCCTCCAATTCAGCTTTATCTACAGTGATGCCTTTCTTTTTTGCTTGTTGGAGCAAAAGTTTTTTATCTATTAATTTCTGCAAGAATTCCTGTTGCAGGCGGGGCAGGTTTTGCTCCACCTGGGGGGGCAAGCTCATACTATACTGAAGCTTCACCGGCAAAAAACGTTTATTTAACTCCGCCAGGCTTATCACCTCGCCATTTACAATCGCCGCCACTACATCATCCGCTGGAACAGTCGGCTTGTCCGCCGATGAATTATCATCTCCACAACCAATTAACGCCAGTAAGCAGACGGTCATGGTGATATTTATTAGGGCATAGTAAATCCAATTTGGCTTTTTGACACGTTTATTCATGAGTCTGTTTTAGTTTTTTCTCATTTAAGGTTGGATCAGCATTGCTCTTCGGTAACACCGTATTTTTTCAGCTTTTGCCATAAAGTGGAGCGCGATATGCCCAGAATTTCAGCCGCCTCTGATTTATTACCTTTGGTTTTTTCCAGTACACGGGTTATATAAGCTTGTTCCATATCCTCCAGCGATTTATCGGCTGAATCCATGAGCGGAGCCAGTTCATCGGTGGTCATCGCAGGCCTGTCCAGTTCCAGCGGCAGATTATGGGCTTCAATTACGTCGCCATCGGTTAATATCACCGCCCGCTCAATCGCATTTTTAAGCTCTCTCACATTTCCCGGCCAGCGGTAATTAGCCAGCATTTTCTGGGCGGCGGGCGAGATAGCGGTTATGTTTTTCCTGAACTCCCGATTAAAGCCATAGATAAAATGCTCAGCCAGCGGAATCACATCCTCGATCCGGTCTCGCAACGGAGGCAGTTCAACCAGCATAACCTTTAGCCTGTAATAGAGGTCTTCTCTGAACTCTCTGTCCTGGGCCATAGCGAAAAGATCACGGTTGGTGGCCGCAACGACCCGTACATCCACTTGTATATCCCGCAGGTCTCCCACCCGGCGCAGGGTCTGGGATTCTAAGATTTGCAGCAGTTTGGGCTGTAGGCTTAGCTTCATCTCGCCAATCTAATCTAAGAATACGGTTCCCCCATTGGCATGTTCAAACAGGCCTTTTTTATCTTCCTTAGCATCGGTAAAAGCGCCGCGCTTATGTCCGAACAACTCGCTTTCCATGAGGGTTTCCGAGATGGTACTGCAATCTATTTTAACCAGCGGTTTTTTGATTCGCTCACTCTCATTATGGATCAGCTGGGCGATAAGCTCTTTGCCGGTGCCGCTTTCTCCCTGAATGAGCACCGAGGTACGCGGTGTAGCGGCTACCCGCTCCACTATCTCAAACACTTGTTTCATTTTGGGATGCTCGCTGATTAACGGCTGCCCCCCGCCCCGCTCCTGCTGCTGGCGGCGCAGATAGGCGACTTCATCCCTTAAACTGCGGGTTTCCATGGCTTTGCGCAGTACCAGGATCATTTCATCTATCATGAACGGCTTATTTATATAATCATAAGCCCCCAGCTTCATGGCCCGCACCGCCGCCTCCACATCCCCAAAGGCGGTCATCATAATCACCAATACCGCTTGATCGACCTGCCTGATTTTCTCCAGTATTTCAATGCCGTTTATGCCTCCAGGCAATCTAACATCCAACAGGATTATATCAAAATTATCGTGAGTCCAGAGCTTGATAGCCTTCTCTCCTGAATCGACCGCCTGAACCTCAAATCCTTTCTTGGACAGGAGTTCAGCAAGCGACAGCCTCAGGGTTTCTTCATCTTCTACAATTAAGAGTCTGGTTTTCACTATTCACCCTAACTAGGTATTATTGTTTTTGCTATAAACCTGATCTATTCATAAAATTAGTCTGGGTTTGCAAGACATCCCCCGTGAGATAAGGTTCATTAGCCAACGTCCAATAAAGCTATGTTTGCCCGAGGAAGCTGACAAACCTATAATTTCAACTAATTATCGGTTCGCCCATAACAAGACCCGAATTTTTCGGGTAAAGCGTTCCAGGATAGAACTACCGGAACTTATCTTATTAAAATATATTATTTTTAGGTGTTTAGCAACAAATTAATAGTTTGCTATAGTATGGCTTGTTAACTTGTTATTGCTAATTATTCAAAATTGATATAATCTTAGCATGTTTGCTCAGTAAAATAAAGCCATTCGGCACCTTTAATGATAATACAACACTACTGTCCGGTTAATAATCGAATAAATTCAACTGGATACAACCAGATGTTTCAGTTTTTTGGTAATCACATTGCGTAAGTAGCTGATAAATATGAGGTCTCTC
>JAJRUU010000274.1 GCA_024277605.1 bacterium | reverse complement strand
GAGATGGTTATGCCGGGCGACAATGTGAGTTTGGAAGCGGAATTAATTACCCCGATAGCTATGGAAAAAGAGCTACGGTTTGCCATAAGAGAAGGCGGTCATACGGTTGGGGCCGGTGTAATTAGCGAAGTTATTGAGTAATAAAAGGAATATAGTTCTATGGCTGAAGCCATGAATCAGCGAATTCGAATTAGATTGTGCGCATATGATCATTGCCTGTTGGATCAGGCAGCTGAAGAGATAGTGGAGACTGCCAAGCGTACGGGCGCCAGAGTATCTGGTCCCATTCCCTTGCCGACCGCTAGAAACAGTTATACTGTGTTGCGTTCACCGCATGTGGATAAGAAGTCGCGTGAGCAGTTTGAGATAAGAACGCATAAACGCATTATAGATATATTAGATCCCACTCCTCAGACTATAGATGCCCTGCAAAGACTGGATCTGTCAGCTGGGGTGGATGTGGAGATCAAGTCTTAATTTTAGGGGTGTTAGATTATTATGGCTGACGGGATTTTAGGTAGGAAAATAGGCACGACGCATATATTTCTGGATAATGGTGTTCAGGTGCCGGTAACTGTTGTGGAAGCAGGCCCTTGCGTGGTGATAAGGCAGAAGACTAAAGGCAAGGATGGGTATGACGCTGTACAGATCGGGTATAAAGAGGTGAGAAAAAAATGCCTCAATCAGCCACAATATAGTTATCTGGAGAAACATAAGGGCCCCTATTTAAAGTATATTCGTGAGATATCGCCTGATAATCCAGAAAAGTATGAAGCTGGAAAGCAGGTAGTGGTTGATGATATATTTAGTGTCGGTGATGTGATTAACGTTACCGGCATTTCAAAAGGTAAGGGTTTTGCAGGGGTTATGAAGCGCTGGAATTTTAAAGGCGGCCCGGCTTCTCATGGTTCTCATTTTCATCGATCCCCCGGGTCTATCGGACAAGCGGCTTATCCTTCGCGGGTGTTTAAAGGTATGAAAATGGCGGGACGCATGGGGGGTAAACAAGTGACTGTGCGTAATCTGGAAGTAACAGAGGTTTTAGAGGGAAAGAATGCACTGCTTATTAAAGGAGCTGTGCCTGGAAGCAGGGGCAGCCTGCTTATAATAAAGAAAGCGTCTTCGGGAAAGAAATAAAATGAATGTCGATGTAGTAAATATAGATAATAAAATAGTAGGCGAGGTGGAGCTGCTTGATGCCATCTTTAAGACCGAGGTCAAAGAGTCGGTGATGCATCAGGTGGTGCGGATGCAATTGGCTAACCGGCGTCGTGGCACTGCTTCTACAAAACAGCGGGGAGATGTTAGAGGTGGCGGCCGTAAACCGTGGAAACAAAAAGGTACCGGACGGGCTAGAGCCGGTACTAATAGATCTCCCTTGTGGGTAGGGGGAGGGGTGACCTTTGGTCCTCAACCCAGAAGTTATGCCTTTTCAGTCCCCAAGAAGGTGAAGCGCCTGGCCCTGAAATCGGCCTTGAGCTGTAAGCAAAATGACGGGGAATTGATCGTAATAAAAGAGCTTAATTTTGAAAAACCCAACACAAAGCGCTTGGTGGAAATTATACACAGGCTGGATATTAATGGTAGGCTACTTATTGTTGATAATGAAAAGAATGAAAACTTGTTAAAATCGAGTCGTAATGTTCCGGGGGTAAAGATATTACCGGTAGCTGGGATAAATGTTTATGATATACTGTCTGCCGATAGGCTGTTGATTCTTCAGTCGGCGGTGGAGACTATTAAAGACAGGTTAATGTAAAATGGATAAATTTCAGGTTATAAAACAGCCCATCATTACCGAGCGTACCAACGATTTAAAGGAAAATCGGCAAGTGGTGTTTAAGGTAGATATACGAGCTAATAAGAGAGAGATTAAGCAGGCTGTGGATGCCTTGTTTAAAACGAAGGTGGAACGGGTAAATACGGCCAGGTTTAAAGGCAAACCAAGCGAATGGGCGCTCATGCCGGTCGTCGGTCAAACTGGAAGAAGGCTGTAGTTACTATAAAAGAAGGTGAAAAGCTGGATCTGTTCGGCGAATAGGCGCTAAGGGTTAAGCTTTAATAGTATAGGGATTTCCATTTTCAGGCTGATTTGTTATTTAGCGTAAGCCGCCGCTCTTGACCGGATGGTCACGGACCAGATGGTCGCGGACCCGAGGTCGACAGGGGGCGGGTCTTGCTTTAGAATCATCCGCCAAAAGTTAATGAACGCGTTGTGTTCATAAGGTATAATTAAGATGAATATTGGTATAAAAAAACATAAGCCCACCTCGCCAGGCAGGCGGTTTCAATCGGTTTCTACCTTTAAGGAAATTACCAAGGAGAAGCCGGAAAAATCGCTTACCAGACCATTAACAAAAAGTGGCGGGCGAAATAATAATGGTCGGATTACCTGCCGTCACCGTGGTGGAGGGCATAAACGCAAGTACCGGGTGATTGATTTTAGAAGAGATAAAATCGCCATTCCGGCCCGGGTAGAGTCGATTGAGTATGATCCTAACCGTTAAGCTCGAATTGCCCTGTTGTGCTATATAGACGGTGAGCGGCGTTATATACTGGCCCCGGATGGATTGAAAGTGGACGATGTATTGGTGTCTGGGCCGGAAGCGGAAATAAAGCCGGGGAATGCATTACCCTTGAGGGATATACCTGCCGGTACCTTCATTCATAATATTGAGTTGAGGAAGGGCCGTGGCGGTCAGATGGTTCGCGGGGCCGGCGCTTTTGCTCAGTTGATGGCGAAAGATGGCGATTATGCCCATGTTAAGCTGCCTTCGGGCGAGGTGCGCTTGGTAAGGCAAGAATGTTGCGCAACTATCGGTCAGGTAGGCAATGTAGTTCATGAGAAAGTTTCTATCGGTAAAGCCGGTAGGTCTCGTTGGTTGGGCCGCCGTCCCAAGGTACGGGGTGTGGCTATGAATCCGGTAGACCATCCACATGGTTGAGGTGAAGGCAGAACTTCCGGCGGGCGACATCCGGTGACTCCATGGGGGAAACCTACCAAGGGTTATAAGACCAGGAAGAAGCATAAACTGTCAGATAAATATATCGTAAAGCGAAGGAAGTAAATCTATGCCACGTTCATTAAAGAAGGGTCCCTATATTGATCCGAGCTTAGAGGCCAAGATTGACCAAATGAATAAAAATTCTGACAAGCGGGTGATAAAAACCTGGGCTCGCCGGTCAACGATTTCGCCGGATATGGTGGGGCATACCTTGGCAGTACATAACGGCAAAAAATTTATTCCCATATATATCTCTGAGAATATGGTGGGGCATAAGTTAGGAGAGTTTTCGGCTACCAGAACCTATAGGGGGCATACCACTAAGGGTAAGACCGATAGGACTACCAAAGTAAGATAAAGTAAAAAGGTAAATCATGAAGGCTAGGGCAATATTGAAACATAGTCGTATTTCTCCCACCAAAGTGAGGCTGGTGGCGGATGTTGTGCGAAATAAACCGGTGGAGCAAGCGCTCTCTACGCTTAAGTTTGTAACCAAGCGGGGTGCACACATCCTGGAGAAGGTGATTCGTTCAGCGGTAGCTAATGCCGAGCAAAATCCTGAGGTGCAGGATATTGATGATCTGTATATAAGCCAGATTTATGTTGGAGAAGGGCCAAGCTTAAAAAGGTTTCGGGCGGCTCCTATGGGGCGGGCGCAACGTATTATAAAGCGCACCAGTCATATAACAGTAGAGTTGGACGAAAAAAAGTAGTCAATAGGTTTAGCACAGAGGAGAAAAAGTTTTGGGCCAAAAAGTAAATCCCATTGGGCTTAGATTGGGTATAAATCGTACATGGGACTCCAGGTGGTACACTAAGCGTGGATATGAGCAGCAACTCCATGAAGATTTAAATATCAGAAAATATATTGAGAAAAAACTTAAACATACTGGAATATCTAAGGTACAGATCGAACGGGCGGCGGAGAAGGTAAGGGTTAATATTCATAGTGCGCGCCCAGGAATTATTATTGGCAAGAAGGGTCTGGAAGTAGATCGATTAAAAAAAGATTTACAAAAATTAACCGATAAGCAGGTCTTTATAAATATTGTTGAAGTGCGCCGGGCCGAAGTCGATGCTAAGCTGGTGGCTGAAAACATTGCCCTGCAATTGGAGAGAAGGGTGTCCTTTAGACGGGCCATGAAGCGGAGTGTGACATCTGCTATGAGGCTGGGGTCTCTGGGGGTAAGAGTGGCCTGCGCCGGAAGATTGGGTGGCGCTGAGATGGCCCGCCGTGAATGGTATCGTGAGGGCCGGGTTCCACTGCATACCCTGCGAGCCAACATAGATTATGGGGTGGCTGAGGCGCTTACAACCTATGGTTGTATCGGAGTAAAGGTGTGGATATTTAAGGGAGAGGTGTTGGGTAAGGGGCGTAAGGCTATTTCACAATCCCCGACAAACACCAGGTAGACAGAGGTTTATTGTATGTTAATGCCTAAAAAGATAAAACATCGTAAGCAGCAACGCGGACGTATGAGAGGGATTGCCCAGCGAGGATGCTTTTTGAGCTTTGGCGATTATGGCCTGCAGGCTTTGGAGAGTGGCTGGGTTACCAATCGCCAGATTGAAGCTGCCCGAATTGCCATGACGCGTCATGTTAAGCGGGGTGGGAAGGTATGGATTCGGATTTTCCCGCACAAGCCGTTATCTAAAAAACCGGCTGAAACCAGAATGGGTAAAGGTAAAGGTGGACCGGAGGCTTGGGTGGCGGTGGTTCGTCCCGGCACAATTATGTATGAAATGGAGGGAGTGAGCGAAGAGCAGAGCAAAGAGGCTATGCGACTTGCTTCCCATAAACTCGCAATAAAAACTAAATTTGTAACCCGTAAAGATAAATTGGCGTAATAAAACTATGAGACCAGCAGAATTAAGAAATATGACCAATGAGGAGCTGGAGTATAAAGACCTCCAGTTAAGGGAAGAGCTATTTAACCTAAAGGTGCGTAAGGCCTTAGGGCAATTGGAGAACCCACTGAAGATACCTGCCACAAGGAAAGATATTGCCCGTATAAAGACAATTTTGCGGGAGAATGAGACACCTTAAGGCTTCAACCCGAAAAATTCGGGTCTTGTTATGCGCAAATCGAGATTTAGTTGAAAAGTATAAAATTATCAGCTTCCTGTCCCTGCCCCCTTGGGCAAATAAAGTTTTATTGGACGTTGGCTCATAAGCCTTATCTCATAAGGGATGTCTTGCAAACCCAGTCTGAATTTATGAATAGATCGGGTAAATAGGCAAAGTAGCTAATAACTTTTAAAGAGCATTAAATAGACTGTTAATAGATACAGTAAAGGATAGATAATGGCAGTTGGTACCAGGAAGGAAAAAATTGGCGAAGTAGTCAGCAACAAGATGGATAAGACTGCGGTGGTAAAAATCGAGCGCTTGGTTTTACATCCTAAATATCATAAGTATATAAGAAGGACCAGTAAACTTAAGGCACACGATGAAGCGAATGAATGCAAGATTGGGGATAAGGTTAAGGTTTGCGAAACACGTCCTTTGAGTAAACTGAAAAGATGGCGAGTAGTTGAAATACTCAACAAAAATGTTTGAGAGGGTTTAAGCGGTGATTCAGAGTCAAAGTATGTTACATGTAGCTGATAACTCCGGGGCTAAGAAAATAATGTGTATAAGAGTCCTGGGAGGTACCAGACGGCGTTATGCCCGGTTGGGGGATATAATAATCGTAACCGTTAAAGAGGCGATTCCCAGGGCGACGGTGAAAAAGGGTGAAGTTCATAAGGCGGTAGTTGTAAGGACTGTCAAGGAAAGCCGCCGTAAGGACGGTTCTTATGTAAAGTTTGACCAAAATGCGGCAGTATTAATTAATAACCAGCGGGAGCCTATGGGTACTAGAATATTTGGTCCGGTAGCATGCGAGTTGCGGGCTAAGAATTTTACCAAGCTGGTGTCGTTGGCCTTAGAGGTTATTTAACTTTCATAATATTTATCGTGTAATGTAAGGCAGGGAGCTAAGGTGCATATCCGTAAGAATGATCAGGTAGAGATTACTTCAGGTCGGGAGATTGGCAAGCGGGGTAAAGTCCTTAATGTGTTTCTCGCTAAAGAACGGGCATTGGTAGAGGGGTTGAATATGATAAAACGCCATACTCGCCCAACCCAAAATAACCAGCAGGGGGGCATACTGGAGAAAGAAGGCAGCGTGCATGTATCTAATCTGATGCTGGTGTGTTCCAAGTGTAATAAACGTGCCAGAGTGCGGAATAAGCGGCTGGAAGATGGTCGAAAGGTCCGCTTATGTCATCGATGCGGGGAAGAAATTTAAAGTATATACGTTCGAGAGGGAGCCCCTTTTTAAGGAACAGGTAATATAGAATGGCAAGATTAGCGGAAAAATATAAATCAGAAGTAAGGCTGTCACTTAAAGAGATATTTGGCTACAAGAAGCTGATGCAGGTTCCTAAGCTGGATAAGATTGTGGTCAATATGGGCGTTGGGGAGGCTGTTCAAAACGCTAAGGTGCTGGACTTTGCCGTCGCCGATATGATGAAGATAACCGGTCAAAGACCGTTAGTTACCAAAGCCCGTAAATCAATCGCTAATTTCAAGTTGCGTGAAGGTATGCCAATCGGTTGTAAGGTGACTATCAGGAACAAACGGATGTATGAATTTTTTGATCGTTTAGTAAATGTGGCCCTGCCGCGTATTCGTGATTTTAAGGGATTATCTCCTAAGTCGTTTGATGGTGGAGGTAATTATGCTCTGGGGTTGCAGGAGCAGGTGATGTTTCCTGAGATCGACTATGATGAAATTGATAAGGCTCGAGGGATGGATGTGGTAATTGTGACCACTGCTAAACGGGATGAGGAGGCTTTTGAGCTGCTCAAACAGATGGGAATGCCGTTTAGGAAACAATAGCATGAGGAGGAAGTATTGGCTAAGCTTGCATTGGTAGTCAAGGCCAGGAAGAAAAGCAAATTCAAGGTACGTCAGTATAACCGCTGTCGGATATGTGGTCGTCCGCGGGCGTATCTGCGCAGGTTTGGTATGTGCCGCATTTGCTTTAGAGAACTGGCGCTTACGGGTAAGATTCCTGGGGTAATTAAAGCCAGCTGGTAGGGTATAAGGTATAGTTTGCTAAAATGGAGATGTTTTAGGAAAGTCGATCCTGCGTACAGCTAAACCATAGATAAGTTCTAAGGAGATAAAAAAGTGTCAATGACTGATCCCATAGCCGATATGCTTACCAGAATCAGGAATGCATATATGAGCGCACATTCTGAGGTGGTAATGCCGGCGTCAAATATGAAACGGGCTATTGCTGCCATTTTACGGGATGAGGGATATATTTCCGGTTTTGAGTATCTGAAGGATGATAAACAGGGAATTTTGAAGATTGGATTGAAATATGGTGCGGATAAGCAACCGGTAATTACGGGCATAAAGCGTATAAGCAAACCCGGTCGCCGGGTTTATGTAAAACAAAAGGATATTCCCAGGGTTTTGAATGGCTTGGGAATCACTATACTCTCCACCTCTCGTGGGATCAAGAGCGGGGCCGGATCGGCCAAAGCCCAGACAGGTGGCGAGGTTCTCTGTTATGTTTGGTAAGGTGTGTTATGTCTAGAGTAGGTAAACAAATAATTGCAGTCCCGGCTGGAGTAGGTATCCAGATAGACCAAAACCTGATCAAGGTTAAAGGCCCCAAAGGGGAGTTGGAGTGGGAATTTAACCCTGGTATGAAGGTAAGTACGGGGGATGGTCAGATTAAGGTAGAGCGTCCGGATGATCAGAAGATTAGCCGTTCACTTCATGGTCTTACCAGTACCCTGATTTATAATATGGTAACCGGGGTTACCCAAGGGTTTAAAAAGGATTTGGAAATCGTCGGTGTGGGGTATCGGGCTAATGTCGAAGGGGACAAGCTAGTGCTCCAATTAGGTTTTTCTCATCCGGTGAATTTTCCGATTCCTAAAGGGATCAATATTGAGGTTGAGAAACAGACAAAAGTTTCCATAAGTGGAATTGATAAGCAGCAGGTAGGGCAGGTTGCTGCGAATATTAGATCGATTAGACCCCCTGAACCTTATAAGGGGAAGGGCGTTAAATATGCGGATGAGGTAATAAGGCGCAAAACCGGAAAGTCCGGGGCATAAAAGGGAAGTAATACATGGATAAGGCAAAAAGTAAATTATTAGCGCGAAAAAACCGACATAGCCGAGTCAGAAAAAAGGTTGTTGGAACCCCAGAGCGCCCAAGATTGTTGGTCTACAGAAGCCTGAAGAATATTTATGCCCAGATCATCGATGATAGGGCGGGGATTACCTTAGTCAGTGCGTCCAGCATGACGGCCTCTTTTAAAAAGGAGCTGAAAAAGGGCAATGATGTGGCTGCGGCCACGTTAATAGGAAAACAAATCGCAGAAGCTGCGCTGGAAAAGGGTGTAAAACAGGTAGTATTCGATCGTGGCGGCTATTGCTATCACGGTAGGGTAAAAGCATTGGCTGAAGCCGTGCGTGAGCAGGGGATTCAAGTATAATTTATAAAGCTTTGTTTGCCTTTTAATGGATGATTGGGAAGCTGATAAGGTTAAGCTATCAAATATATAATGAATTGCAACTAATGAAACCCGAATTATTCGGGACCAGGAGGAATAATTGCCCAGAATAGATCCTGATAAATTTACCCTTACTGATCGGGTTATTCATATAAACCGGGTAGCCAAGGTAGTAAAGGGCGGCAGGCGTTTTAGCTTCAGTGCGGTAGTCTCTGTAGGTGACGGTGCCGGACATGTGGGAGTGGGTTTTGGCAAAGCAAAAGAGGCTCCGGAAGCTATTCGTAAGGCCATAGAGAAGGCTAAAAAGAAGTTAATATCAGTGCCTCTGCATAATGGTACAATCCCTCATGAAATAATTGGTCATTTTGGTGCCGGAAGGGTGTTATTAAAACCCGCTTCTCAAGGTACCGGGGTGATTGCCGGTGGGCCGGTCAGGGCCATTATGGAAACCGCAGGGGTAAAAAATGTGTTGTCCAAATCGTTGGGCACCAGCAATCCCCATAATGTGGTAAAAGCTACCATGGATGGATTGCTACGGCTTAAGACCTTAAAGGAAGTGGCCGCTTTGCGGGGGAAACAAATAAATGAAATTATCAGCGGAACTTAGTCAAGTTAAACAGCTTAAAATTACCTTGGTGCGTAGCGGTATCGGTCGCCCGAAGAAGCATAAACTAGTGCTCATAGGCTTAGGCCTGCGCAAAATGAACCGCTCTGTATTACGCCCCAATACCCCGCAAATTTGGGGTATGATTAACAAGGTGCCCCATTTGGTGAAAGTAGGGCTGCCTGATGAACAAGATAAAGTAATGCCTAAGCCTGTAGCGGTAGAAACTTAAATTATTTTAAGTGTGGGAAATTATGTAGTCTATATAGCCAAAAACGTAAACTCGGCTCCCTCTGTAAGAGTTATAGTCTCAAGTACGGTAGGGGAGATTGTTGTTGAGCTATGACAGTGGTACATCAATTAGTCCAGGCCCAGCCTGGCTTAGAGGAAAATTATGAAACCGCATGAGTTAAAACCAGCTGCCGGATCGTGTAAAAAACCCAAACGCATTGGCCGAGGGCCGGGTTCCGGTCATGGGAAAACCTCCACCAGGGGGCATAAAGGGCAGAAGTCCCGCTCTGGAGGAAGTGTGAGGCTTGGTTTTGAGGGGGGGCAGATGCCCTTGCAACGTCGGCTGCCAAAACGCGGTTTTACGAATATTTTCAAAAAGCAATATTCTATTGTAAATCTCAAAGATTTGGCGCTTTTTGATGCTGCTGCGGCGATTACACCGGAGAGTATGAAAGAGAAGGGTTTGATTAAAACCAAACACCCGGTAAAGATTTTGGGAGAGGGTGAAATTACCAAAAAAATCACGGTTAGGGCACATAAATTCTCTCAAGCGGCCATACAGAAGATTGAGACTTGCGGGGGAAAGGTTGAGGTGATTTAGCTTGCTGGAAACCTTACAAAATGTATTTAAGGTCCCGGAGCTAAAAAAGAAGGTGCTGTTTACCTTGGCCTTGTTGGCAGTATACCGCATTGGTGCGCATATACCTACTCCTGGGATAGACGGCAGGGCGCTGTCGGCCTTTTTTGCCCAAACCGGCGGAACTCTGTTGGGTTTTTTTGATATGTTTTCCGGTGGGGCGCTGGGGCGGGCTACCGTATTTGCTTTGGGCATCATGCCGTATATTGATGCCATGATTATTCTGGAATTACTTACGGTGGTGTCTCCCTATTTGCAAAGATTATCCAAGGAGGGGGAGGCCGGAAGGCGTAAGATTACGCAGTATGGCCGGTATGGGACGATCCTGATTACCGTTATTCAAGGGTTAGCTATAAGCTTTGCGTTGGAGGCTATGCGCTCTCCCGGAGGAGCTATAATCGTTCCGAATCCTGGTTGGCCTTTTCGCCTGATGACGGTGCTTACCCTTACTGCCGGAACCACATTCTTGATGTGGTTGGGAGAGCAGATAACAGAAGGAGGAATAGGTAACGGTATTTCATTAATTATTACTGCTGGGATCATCGTTCGTTTACCGGGAGCCATCATAAATACCCTGAGAATGCTGATTACGGGTGAGATGCAGATCTTTTTGTTGCTGATATTGTTGGTGTTCATGGCGGCGGTTGTAGCGGCCATTATTTTTGTGGAGTCCGGAGAACGGCGTTTAGTGGTGCAATATGCTAAGCGGGTGGTGGGACGCAAGATGTATGGTGGGCAGAGTACGCATATTCCGCTGAAGGTGAATACTGCGGGTGTGATTCCGGTAATATTTGCGTCTTCTATTATTATGTTTCCGGCTACCATTGCACAATTTATAAACCATCCCTGGATGCAGGCAATTTCCCGTTGGCTTAGCCCAGGTTCGATACTCTATAGCCTACTATATTCAGTGTTCATTATATTCTTTTGCTACTTTTATACGGCGATTGTGTTCAACCCGATAGATGTGGCTGACAATATGAAAAAATATGGGGGCTTCATTCCCGGCATCAGACCGGGGAAGAAAACAGCGGAGCATATTGATCGCATCTTGACCCGAATTACCTTTGCCGGGGCAGTGTATTTAGCCTTAATTTCGCTTCTGCCGATGTTTTTAATGGACTGGATGAATGTGCCCTTCTATTTTGGTGGGATTGGATTATTGATTGTGGTGCAGGTGTCTTTGGAGACAGTGAAACAGGTTGAATCGCACCTGCTTATGCGTAATTATGAAGGGTTTATGAGAAAAGGTGCTATTAAAAAACGAGGATAATCTTTAGATGAGAATCATCTTCTTAGGCCCGCCGGGGGCGGGAAAGGGTACACAGGCCAAGTTAATATGTAAGAAATACAATTTACCCCAAATATCGCCTGGGGATATCTTAAGGCAGGCCGCCAAAAATAATACGCCACTGGGAAGGCGTGCCCAATCTTTTATGGATCAAGGGCTGCTGGTGCCGGATGATGTAATTCTCGGTATCATTTACGAGCGGATCAAGCAGGCAGATTGCGAGGCAGGCTTTATATTGGATGGCTTTCCCCGAACAATTGCCCAGGCTGATGCCTTGGAAGATATGTTGCTGAAGATGAATTCGGAGATTGATTTTGTTTTATCATTGGAGCTTTCTGAGGTTGAATTAGTTAAGCGTTTAAGCGGCAGGCGGGTGTGTGACACGTGTGGGGAAGAATTTCATATTAAATTCAAACCATCCCACACCCCAGGTATATGTGATCGGTGTGGTGAGCACCTGATTCAGCGTAGTGATGCTAGTGAGGAAGCCGTCAAGAAACGTTTTGTCGAGTATCGGGAAAAAACCAGTCCGTTGGTCTATTATTATGAAAGACAAAACAAGTTGCATCCCATCTCTGGAGATGGTACTATTCAGCAGATTTTCACTCGCATTCAGCGGGTATTGAGAGCTGGCTAGACCATTGATTAGGGCCAAAACAGAAGCAGAGCTGGCTAGAATAAGACAAAGCTCTAAAATATTGGCCGCGGTGTTAAGTGAGGTGGCGCGGCAGGTAGCCCCTGGGGTTACTACCCTGGAGCTGGATGGTTTAGCCGAGGAATTGATTTTAAAGAGCGGTGCGAAACCGGCTTTTAAAGGGTACATGAGCTATCCTAATACGCTGTGTACATCAGTCAATGAGCAGGTTGTACATGGTATACCCTCAAAGCGGAAGCTCGAAGAGGGGGATATAGTAGGTTTAGACTTAGGTGTCTGTGTGGATGGCGGCTATAGTGATGCTGCCGTTACTGTGCCGGTGGGTGAGGTAACTGAGGCAGCCCGGCAACTGATCAAGGTAACCAGGGAATCGCTGTATAATGGAATTGAGCAAGCCCGTGCCAGGAGTCGGCTATCAAATATATCAAATGCGGTGCAAACGCATGCGGAAGCACATGGGTACTCAGTGGTAAAGGTTTTTGTGGGACATGGAGTTGGGTTGCGGCAGCAAGAAGAACCACAGATCCCTAATTATGGTTTACCGGGCAGGGGGGTCAAACTGAAGCGGGGCTTGACACTGGCCATTGAGCCTATGGTAAATATGGGAGCTGATGGGGTGAGAATTTTAGACGATATGTGGACGGCAGTGACACTTGATGGTAGCCTGTCGGCCCATTTTGAACATACGATTGTAATTACTGATAGTGAGGCCGAAATATTAACCATGATGGGTGAGGGATAGTGAGCATGGCCAAAGAAGAAGCCATTGAGGTAGAAGGTACCGTAACCGAAGCATTGCCAAATGCCGTGTTTAGGGTGGAGTTAGAGAATGGTCTCTTGGTGTTGGCACATATCTCGGGGAAAATGCGCAAAAATTTTATCCGCATCCTGGAAGGCGACAAGGTTACCGTTGAGCTTTCACCGTACGATCTAACGCGCGGTAGAATTACTTATAGATTTAAATAGGACAGCTATTATGAAAGTCAGGGCATCAGTTAAGAAAATTTGTCCCAAATGTAAGATTATCCTCCGCCGGGGGGTAGTCAGGGTAATTTGTGAGAATCCCCGGCATAAACAACGCCAGGGATAGAGGAGGTAACAAGAGTGGCGCGGATTGCCGGAGTTGATTTACCTAAAGGGAAACGGATAGAGATTGGCCTTACGTATATTTTTGGCGTAGGCCGCGCGTTGTCTAATCGTATCCTCGATAATACCAAGTTAAACAAGGATACCAAGGTCAAGGATCTGACCGAGGAGGAGGTAGGGTCGCTACGGGCTATAATTGAGCGGGAATATAAGGTAGAGGGTGATCTGCGCCGTGAGGTGAGTGATTCCATAAAGCGGCTCATGGAAATCGGTTCCTATAGGGGCCAGAGACACCGCCGCAGCTTGCCGGTGAGGGGACAGCGTACACATACAAATGCCCGCACCCGTAAAGGTCCTCGTAAAGGTATTGGTGGACGGAAAAAATAATAAGGGAGATATAAATTATGGCCCAACCCAAGAAGAAACAGGGCAAAAAGAAAGAGAAAAAGAATATTCAGCAAGGCGTGGCGCATATTCAGTCGACCTTTAATAATACAATTGTGACTATTACTGACGTAAATGGAGATGTGATTTCCTGGTCCAGTGCAGGTGGTCAAGGATTTAAGGGTTCGCGTAAAGGTACCCCGTTTGCGGCTCAAATGGCGGCTGAGACCTCAGCAAAAGCGGCTATGGAGCATGGACTGAAAAGAATTGAAGTTAATGTAAAGGGTCCGGGCGCTGGCCGGGAAGCTGCTATCCGTGCCTTGCAAGCAGTAGGATAGAAATTCTATGTATCAGGGATGTATCGCCCATCCCTCATAACGGCTGCCGTGCCCCTAAACGGCGGCGGGTTTAGGAGGTTTTACTTTGGCAAGATATGTTGAATCAGTATGTAAACTGTGCCGCCGAGAGGGAATAAAATTATTTCTTAAGGGCGAGCGGTGCTTAAGTGAAAAATGTGCCATAGATCGGCGCAATTATGCTCCCGGTGAACACGGACAACGAAGGTCTAAGCCCACCGATTATGGATTACAGCTCAGAGAGAAGCAGAAGACACGCCGGATTTACGGTGTGTTGGAGCGTCAATTCAGGGGATATTACCATAAGGCTGCCCACCAGCACGGAATTACGGGAGCAAATTTGCTGGTGTTGCTTGAGCGGCGCCTGGATAATATAGTGTATAGAATGGGATTTGCGAATTCTCGTTCTGAAGCACGTCAACTGGTAAACCATGGTCATTTTTTGGTAACTGGCAGGCAGGTTGATATTGCTTCTTATTTGGTAAAAGCCGGTGATACGGTTCAGGTAAGAGATAAAAGTAAAAAGATTCCAGGCATCTTGAGCGCCATCCAAAACACAAAAACGCGAGGGTTTCCGGCGTGGCTGAGTTCGGAGATTGATAAGCTGAAAGGGGTAGTAACCAGTATCCCGACCCGAGAGGAAATTGAGTTGCCCATACAGGAACAGTTGATTGTGGAGCTTTATTCCAAATAAGAGTTTAAATCTTTAGCGAGTAATGGTTTTTGAGTTTATCAAAGCCAAAATAACAGAAACCTCCAGGAGGTAAGGATATATGCAGCAGCTAAAAGGGTTTCCGAGACCGAAGCGGCTGGAAAGTGATAGTAGTACATTAACCAATTATTATGGAAAGTTTTTTGCAGATCCCTTTGAACGTGGTTTTGGTATTACTATCGGCAACGCTTTACGCCGCACATTACTTTCTGCTCTGTCAGGGGCGGCTATTACCTCGGTGAAGATTGACGGGATATACCATGAGTTTTCCACTATACCAGGGGTTGTAGAAGATTGTACAGATATCATTCTCAGCATAAAAGGGGTTCGTTTTAAGTTATATGTAGACCATCCCAAAACCATATACATTAAAGCCTCAGGTAGTGGAGAGGTTAAAGCGGGTGATATTATTACTGATGCTGATGTGGAAGTGTTGAATCCCGATTTACATATAGCCACTCTGGATAGTGATGCATCGCTTGAAATTGAAATGACAATTGAGAAGGGACGAGGTTATGTGCCGGCTGAGCTGAACAAGAAAGAGGATCAACCGTTGGGAGTAATTCCAATTGATGCCTTCTTTTCTCCGATAAGGAAAGTAAAATTCGCGGTAGAAGATGTGTTGATGGCTGCAAGGAGCTGTGACCGTTTAATATTAGAAGTATGGACTGACGGGAGTATTGTGCCGGAAGATGCTATTGCACAAGCAGCTAAGGTATTGAAAGATCACTGGGCTATATTCATTAAGTATGAGGATAAAGAAGAAGAAGAAGAGGTTGTTGTCGATGAAAGCCAGGTTAAATTATATGAAAACATGAATCGCAGTGTCAGTGAGTTGGAATTGTCAGTGCGTTCTTATAATTGCCTGAAAAATGCCAGTATTGAAACCATTCGTGATTTGGTGCAAAAGACGGATGCTGAAATGTTGAAGACCAAGAATTTTGGCCGTAAGTCATTAAATGAGATCAAGGAAATATTGACCAAGATGGGATTGTCTTTGGGATTTAAACCGGATGAATGCTCACTAACCGAGGCTTCAGAAGAACAGGAATCAGATAATGCGTCATCGTAAGCTTAAATATAATATAGGCGTTGATCCGGGTCATCGAAAGGCCCTTTTGCGCAACTTAGCCAGCTCGCTGGTTGATCATGAACGGATTGTAACTACTCAAACTAAAGCCAAAGCTGTGCGGCGTGCAGTGGAACGCCTGATTACATGGGGTAAAAAGGGTGACTTGCATGCCCGTCGCCAGGTGCTTAAGCTTATTCCACAAAAGAAACTGGTAGCCAAATTGTTTGATGATTTAGCCCCTCGATTTATTGGGCGGGATGGTGGATATACCCGTATGCTGAAATTGGGTCCGCGCCGGGGGGATGCCGCACCATTGGTATTAATGGAATGGGTAGGCTATGAAGAACGATTTAAAGTAGAAGAGGAAGACGATAAAAAGAAAAAGAAGTCGAAAACCAAGAAAACTGAAGCTAGAAAGACTGAAGCAGAGAGTAAAACAAAGTCGGCTTCTATCAAAGCTGTAGAAGGGAATGACACCAAAACATCCCCTCCTGAAGCCTGATTAATGCCTAAGGTTTATGTCCCAATCCTCAATGGAAACTGAAAAGCTCAAGGTTGAGTTAGGATCAGATCGAGGCTATGAGATAATCATCGCCAGCCAAAATTTGAAAGAATTTGGCGCCCACCTGAGATCCCTGCAGTTTGGAAATAGTCTATTAATAATTACCACGCCTGTTATAAACAATTTATATGGTGAGCAACTACGACATAGCTTGAAAGAAGCTGGATTTGCCTCCCAGGACATATTGCTGGTTGAGGTTCCCGATGGGGAGCAGAGTAAGTCTGTGGGGCAGTGGCTCGAATTGGTGGAAAAGCTGTACCAATTTGATCGGGAGCTTAAACGGCAGGTGCTATTGATAAATTTTGGAGGCGGCGTGGTAGGTGATTTGGGCGGATATGTCGCCGCCAGTTACCGCCGAGGGATTGATTATGTGCAACTCCCCACCACGCTTCTGTCCAATGTAGATTCAGCTGTAGGTGGAAAGGTAGGCGTAGATTTTAAAGATGCCAAGAATCTGATCGGAGCCTTCTACCAACCACGATTAGTATGGGTGGACTTGGCCTTGCTTAAGTCCCTGGACGAGCGGCAAATAAAATCCGGATTGGCTGAAGTGATAAAGTATGGGGTGATTTGTGATGCTGAGCTGTTTAATTTCGTAGAGCAGCATTATAAAGATATTCTGGGTCTGGAGTTATGGGCGCTAAAGCGGATTGTGGTAACCTCATATGCCATAAAAGCTAAAATGGTTGAGGCTGATGAGCGGGATAAATGCGGGGTTCGGATCATGTTGAATCTGGGCCACACTGTAGGCCATGCCGTAGAGGCTGCCGCCGGATATACCGGCTACACTCACGGAGAAGCAGTGGCGCTGGGTATGGTGTGTGCTGCTGCAATAGCCAAAGAGTTGGGAATGCTTTCTCAGGCTGAACTGGTTCGGTTGGAGAAGTTACTGCTTAAGGTTGGTTTACCGGTTAGGATAAAGGGAGTTACCTTAGCACAGATAATGGGATCATTATTGCACGATAAGAAGTTTATACGAGGTCAAAATCGATTTGTGTTGCCCACCAAAATTGGTGAAGTACAAATACGGGAAGGTGTTTCTGACGAACTTATTCGCCAGGTGATAGCTGCCCGATTGCATTAGTCGGCTATATACCGACAGGAGAAAAATTATGTGGTTTGAGCAACTGGAAAAAGAGGTGCAGGATGCTAACCCGGCAGAAGGTATAAGCGCCCTGTTTGCCATTATGTACTATTACTTTGCGGCAACTTGTTTTATGGGGTTGATCTGGCTGCTGTGGAAGGTGTTGGAGCTGCGGATAGCTATTGCCTGTAATTTGAGTTTGCTGGCAGTGGTATTTGTGCTGATGCTGTTTATTATAAATGGCTTAAGGCGGACAAAGTCCTGGGCCAGGATCCTATTAATAATTAATTATTCCGGCTTAATAATGGGCGCTGTTGCGGGGTTGATAGTCACTTTTCAGACCTTGATGGTGGAGCTGACCTCAGCCGGAATGATAGCGCTATCCATTTATCTGCTTATCATATTGATGTGTGGTTATGGGGGCTATCTTTTATTTATTCCCACTGCCAAGAAAATAAACTGGTGTTAAGCAGCTAACAGATCCCATTCCCATGTAGTTTCATGCTAGTTCTGCGTCTTCCTCAAGTTGATTGCCAACCCGAAGTATGAGCATAATGTGTTAATTTAATGTAGTTGTGCTATAAAGGTGTTGTTCACTTGACAAACCAACAAAATAGTTTTATATTTTTTAACATATGGACGTTATTGTTACCCGACCTATTCATAAATTTAGGCTGGGTTTGCCAGACCTCTTGTGAGATAAGGTGCATGAGCCAACGTCCAATAAAGCTTTGTTTGCCCAAGGTGATAGGAATAGGAAGCTGATAAATTTATACTTTTCAACTAAATGTCGATTCGCCCATAACAATACCCGGATTTTTCGGGTTAGAAATTAAAATATTTTAAGAGGGAGTGCTGGATGATCATGAAAAGGACTATTTGTGTTGCGGGCATCTTAATTGTCAGTTTGTTAATATGTTGGAGCATTACTCCAGATATAGCTGTAGCTCAAGATGAAAATCCGGTTAAGGAGATTTTATTGGACACCTTTTACGGTCTAGCCGCCGGGGCATTAATTGGAGTTGCTATTTCAGCGCCTCAGGATGACCCGGATTGGCAACAAAATGTAGGTTCTGGCGCTGCCATTGGCGCTGTTGCCGGTATGATATTTGGAGTTGTCTCTGAAGGGAAACCATTATTTGTTGAATCCAGGGCTATTATTGATATGGAGAATGCACAGGTGAAGCTGCAGGTGCCTACTTTACAAACAAAGACGGAACAAGATAATAAACAAGAACCAAAAACGGTGCACTCGG
>JAJRUU010000036.1 GCA_024277605.1 bacterium | reverse complement strand
GGTATCTTGAAAAATTAGAATTTTCGTTCAAGATCAAGGCAGCCACATGTGGCCATGCGAAAAATTTAACCGCAGGTATATAGTTGATATTCCGAGGATTAAATTTTGAGCATAACGCAGAGCTTGGGCGAAAAGGCAATTTTTCAAGGTATCCTATTGAATTAAGCCGGAAATCTTTTTTTTCTGTGACCCCTATCTTTTATTACCTTACCAATAAACCATGAATAAAGCCCTGTTAGTATTAGCGGATGGAACTGAATATGAGGGTATTTCTTTCGGCGCTGCCAGTGAAACTATAGGCGAGGTTGTGTTTAATACCAGTATGGCCGGTTACCAGGAGATCCTCACTGATCCCTCATATGCGGGGCAGATGGTAACCATGACCTATCCCCTAATCGGCAACTACGGCATAAATGAAGCCGATTTTGAATCGGTAGCCCCCAGGGCCGCTGGTTTCATCATCAAGGAGCTAAGTCATATCCCCAGTAACTGGCGCTCCCAGATGACGCTGGATCAATTCTTGATTGAGCATCACATTGTTGGCATCCAAGGCATAGATACCCGCGCCTTAACCCGGCATATTCGTGACGCCGGCGCACAACAGGGCATCATTTCCAGTGTGGATTTAGATCCCCGAAGCTTGACCAAAAAGGTTCAATCAGCCCCCGGACTAGTAGGGCGTGATCTGGTCAAAGAGGTAACGTGTTCAAAAGCGTATACCTGGAATGAAGGGTATTGGAATTGGGAATATAACCCGCAAGCGCCCCCAGAAACCCCTTCGGCCACTTTCTATCCCTATCTCCCCAAAAAGGCCTCTTTTAAAGTAGCTGCTTACGATTATGGCATAAAGCACAATATCCTGCGAGGGCTGGTTTCTACCGGCTGTGAGGTTACCATATACCCGGCTGATACCCCGGCAGAAGACATCCTGAAAACCGCTCCTGACGGTATTTTTCTCTCAAACGGCCCTGGTGATCCAGCCGCTGTTCCATACGCAATTGAAAATGTGAAAAAAATGATCGGACAGAAACCGATATTTGGTATCTGCCTTGGGCATCAGATATTGGGTCTGGCCCTGGGCTTTAATACATATAAACTTAAATTCGGCCACCACGGCGGCAATCAACCTGTAATGCAGCTAAGCAACAGAAAAGTAGAGATTACTGCGCAAAATCATGGTTTTGCATTTGATATACCAGTTGAGGAAACCGCTTGCTCCCCGGTAAAACTTACCCATATAAATCTCAATGACCAAACGGTTGAGGGGATGGAACACCGTGACCTGCCTATATTCTCAGTGCAGTATCACCCCGAAGCCTCGCCCGGACCTCACGATGCCAATTATTTATTCCATAAATTCACTGCTATGATGAAAACATGAAACGAGTAGGCATTATTGCCAACCCTAAGGCAAACAAAATCTCATCCGTACTCACTGAACTTCTTGCCTGGCTGGAAAAACGCCAAATAACCGTAGTGTTGGATGAGGGTAGCGCCTCCTTAGGGGTGAAGGCGGAGCATGCCCCGGAGGAAAAGCTCAGCGGCCTGGCTGAGTTGATAATTGTATTGGGTGGAGATGGAACATTGTTGCGCGCAGCCCGTTTACCCGGAATCCATACCCTGCCCATATTGGGCGTAAATCTAGGGAGGTTGGGATTTCTGACAGAGGTTACGCTTGATGAATTATTTCCTGCACTCGAGAAAACATTAAAGGGTGAATTTATAGCCGAGGAACGCTTAATGATACAAACACAGATAAAGCGGGAAGGAAAGATAATCGGCAGCCATCGCAACTTAAATGACATAGTTATAAACAAAGGCGTACAGGCCCGTATTACCAGACTGGACACCTACATTAATGAGCAATATGTAAACACGTATCAAGGTGACGGCCTGATTATTTCCACTCCCACCGGCTCAACCGCCTATTCGCTATCGGCTGGCGGCCCCATTCTATATCCCTCAACCAAAGCGCTGATGGTCACTCCTATTTGCCCGCACACGTTGACCAACAGACCTATAGTCATACCCGAAGACTTCCGCATAGAAATACGCCTGGAATCGGAGAATGAGGACGTTTATCTTACCTGCGACGGCCAAGAGGTTTTCGCCCTGCAATATAAGGATATAGTGGAGGTAAGTAAATCCGAGCACAGTATTACACTTATCCAGCCACAGCAGAAAAATTATTACCAAGTATTGAGAAGCAAGCTTAACTGGGGCATTTGACCCGAAAATTAGGGCAGGCACAGCCTGTTTCTTCAGGACGTTGGCTTATAAGCCTTATCTCGCAAGGGATGTCTTGCAAACCCAGACTAAATTTATGAATAGTATCAGGTTAGGCCGACCAAAGAGTGGAGAGCTAAAGCCCGAGAGCTAAAGCCCTCCCTATCCATTTAGTATATGTTTGATTGCAACTTGGTATTATATAATTAATTACATGAAGATATGTATTTTAACTAACTACTTTTTTCCTTATGTGGGAGGCACCTTACTGGTGGTTCACCATTTGGCGGAGAAGTTCCACCAATGGGGGCATCAGGTAAGCGTACTAGTCCACGCCAACGACTGTAGCGTTCAAAAAGACTTTCCGGTTTCCATTGCCTACCATGTCCAACCCATTGATACATTCGGGGACACGTTTTCCACTATTACCGATGAGCATCTGCGTTATCAGAAGATATTAGAGCAAAACATATCCCAGGAGATGCAGCGCCGGGGGTTTGACTTGATCCACGCTCATTCTCCCTATCCCTTTGGCAGTTTTGCCGGACAATGGGGTAAAAAACACCATGTACCGGTGGTAATTACCTGTCATGGAGCTGATATGCAGCAGGTTGTCGAAACAGACTGTGAGCTGTATTTTGATCTGGATAAAAATATTGTGGCTAAAACAAATCATGCCCTAAAGCAGGGAGATATAGTCACCGTACCAAGCCGGCATTTAATGGAGAGCGCCATTTGTGCGGGCTGCCCCCCGGAGAAAATCAGGCTTATCCCTAATGGGGTTGATTTGAAATCATTTGAAGAGCAGACTGACTATGCTTCAGATAAAACACCCGGCCAGCACAAGAAATTCATCCTGGCAATGGGGAGGTTTTTTGGAACACTCAAGGGCTTTGATTTACTGTTGGACGCATTTTCCAAGGTGGCTAAAATAAATTCAGACATTGACTTAGTCATTGCCGGATTCCCGGCTAAGGAGCATCGTTGCGTGAGGGACAAAGATGAGCAAGCGGTTAAGTACCGCTTATTGGATTTTGTCTTACGGCATCAACTCGGTCAACGGGTTAGATTCGAACCCTTTATGTTTGGTAAACAAAAGATAGCCCTCTTTAAAAATTGCTTGTTTTTCGTATGCCCGTCACTGTTAGAAGGGTTCGGCATGGTGGCCCTGGAAGCCATGGCTGCCGGTAAGCCAGTAATAGCTTTTAATGTGGGCGGTATACGTGATATAGTACAACCGGGTGTAAATGGAATTTTGGTAAAGCCGTATGATACGGGTAAATTAGCTGAGGCTATGTTGAATTTAATGGATAATCCCCACATGCAGGATAAAATGTCTAAAGCCGGTAAGCGCATAGCATCACATTATGACTGGTCTGATATTGCGCAAAAACATATATCCGTTTATAATGAGCTATTAAACCATATCTAACAATTGTATTATATAGCTATATGTGCAATATCTGATAATTATTATGCGAGCAGTAATACAAAGAGTAGCCCAAGCTAAGGTT
>JAJRUU010000273.1 GCA_024277605.1 bacterium | reverse complement strand
CTGGAGTTAGTAGATCTACAGCTGAAGAGGAGTGGCGGTCGCTGGTTGCTGCGGTTATTCATCGATCATCCTGATGGGATAACACATACACATTGTCGGCAAATCAGTCAGTTAGTCGGCGCGCTGTTGGAGGTGGAGGATATTATCCCTAATGCGTATGTATTGGAGGTCTCTTCCCCCGGATTGGATCGACAGTTGAAACACCTGAATGATTTTGATCGCTTTGCAGAGCGGCTTATAAGGGTAAAGCTCCATACTGCATTAAATGAAGAGTGGGTGATTAAGGGACGGCTTAAAGGGGTTGAAGGCCAAAACATCACAATTGAACGCAAAGGGAGTGTGCTGAGCATTCCTTATAGCAACATAGCAGAGGCTCGCTTGGAGGTAGAATTTCCGAGTAGACCTAAATAAAGAGTTAATCGCAAAACAGCTAAACCAGATATTAGCGGATTTAAATAATAAGGAGTATCCCCATGGGGCAGGAGATCATTCGGGTTATCGAGCAAATAAGTAAGGAAAAGGGCATCGACAAGCAGATATTCATTGAGGCGGTGGAGGCTGCAATTGTATCGGCGGCTAAAAAATCTTATAAATTAGAAGAAAATGTAAGCGCTCATTTAAATGAAGAAACCGGGGAAATTGAACTGTATCAGATTTACGATGTGGTATCTGAGGTTGAAGATGACGCCAAAGAAATTTCACTAGCCAAGGCTAAGGAGATAGATCCGGAATTAAAAGAGGGAGATGAAGCTAAAATTAAGCTGGAATCTCATGATTTAGGCCGCATCGCTGCTCCACCCGCTAAACAGGTGATTGTTCAACGGTTGAGATAGGCTGAGCGGGAAGTTATCTTTGAAGAATTCAATAAGCGGGAGGGTGAGTTGGTAAACGGTATTATCCAACGCTTCGAGCGCCGCGATATAATCGTGGATCTGGGACGTACTGAGGCCATCCTGCCCTATATTGAACAGATACCTAAAGAGGCATACCGCCGTGGGGATAGGGTGCGGGCCATTCTGCTTGAGGTAAATAAAACCGGACGGGGGCCGCAGCTTATTCTATCCCGGGCACATCCCACCTTTGTTATCCGGCTGTTTGAGATGGAAGTACCGGAAATATACGAAGGCCTGTTGGAGATAAAGGGGGCAGTCAGGGAAGCCGGGAGGCGGACGAAGATTGCGGTATTATCAAATGATAGTAAAATAGATGCGGTGGGTACCTGTGTAGGCATGAAGGGTTCACGAGTACAATCTATTGTAAGGGAATTGGAAGGCGAGAAAATAGACATCATCCGTTGGACAGAAGATATTCGGGAATTCATAATCAATGCCCTGAGCCCGGCTAAAATAAGAATTATTAATCAAATAGATGAAGGGACTATGGAGGTGGTGGTCGATGACGATCAACTTTCATTGGCCATTGGCAAAAAAGGACAGAATGTCCGCCTGGCGGCTAAGTTGACCAAGGTGAGAATAGATATTAAAAGTGACAGTAAGCTCAAAGAAGATAAGGATCTAAAAAAGCGCAAGCAATTGGCCGACTCAATTTCAGTTTTACCAGGAGTGGGGGAAAAAACCGCCTTGGATATGATAAATGAGGGCTATACCTCCATAGAAGGGATTGCCGAAGCTACAGTGGAAGAGCTAAGCAATGTCCCTGGTATTGGTAAGACCAAAGCTAAAGGCATTATCGAAAAGTCTCAGGCAATCTTAGCTGAAGCTGAAAAGGAAACTGAAGAATAATGAAAATCGCCATCAGCGGCAAAGGCGGGGTAGGGAAAACCACTGTAACTGCTTTATTGGCCCATATATTAGCCGAGGATAATCAGGTGTGTGTGGTTGATGCAGATCCCACCCTCAACTTGGCGGTAGCGCTGGGTGTTTCTAGTGATCAGGCGGCGAAACTAACTCCGCTGGCCGAGATGAAGGAACTGATTCAGGAACGGGTCGGTGCTGGAGGCGGTGGTTTTTTTAAACTAAACCCCAAAGTAGATGATCTGGCTGATAAAATAAGCTTTACGCATGAGGGCATCCGCTTGTTTACCGTGGGGACTATTACCAGTGGCGGCGCTGGATGTGCTTGCAGCGAGAATGTTCTGTTGCGGGCGTTTCTTTCTCACCTGTTGCTGGAAGAGCAAGAGGTGGTAATAGTGGATATGGAGGCCGGGCTCGAGCATCTGGGCCGCCGCACTGTTCAGGCAGTGGATGCTCTGTTGGTGGTGGTGGAACCCGGACAGCGCAGTATTGGGGTTGCCCGACGCATAAAGCAGCTTGCAGCTGATATTGGACTTAAGCGTGTGCTGATCGTGGGCAATAAAATTAAATCTGTTGCTGATGCCCAAATTATTAAACAGAATTTACTGCCGGAAGACATCCTGGGTTTAATCAGCTACAGCCCGGAAATTTCAAACGCCGACCTCGAAGGGGTTTCCCCCTATAACAGCATTTCAAAAGTAGTAAAGCAGGAACTGCTCCAGATTAAATCCAAACTGACCCAGTTGTTAACCTGAAAATAATTACAGGGTACCTTGAAAACCCGATCTATTTATAAATTTAGGCTAGTGTCATGTCATCCATGTAACGTATGATTGTCATTCCCGCGAAGGCGGGAATCCACAAGCTTTGGATGCCGGATCAAGTCCGGCATGACAGACT
>JAJRUU010000272.1 GCA_024277605.1 bacterium | reverse complement strand
CTTTATTCGAGAGACCTCATATTTATCAGCTACTTACGCAATGTGATTACCAAAAAACTGAAACATCTGGTTGTATCCAGTTGAATTTATTCGATTATTAACCGGACAGTAGTGCATAAATATATTAAAACAGGTTGAGGATAAAACTTAACAGGAAATAGTCATTGATTGCACAATTGTGCCTGTGGATAAAATAACCACTATATATTGTTGGGAAATTATTAACATATTGATAACAGGCACTTGGAGCATATCTAGTTGATTTTACTAATATTATCAAACTGATTAAATCATGGGCAATGTGCTATTATTTAATTAATTTCAATACGTTGGTTTAATCATTAACAGACTTGTACACAACTTATTCACAATTTCTGTGGATAACCGAATCTGAATATTTAATGTATAAGTGCAACGGCTTTGACCCGAAAAATTCGGGCAGGCACAGCCTGTTTTTTCAGGACGTTGGCTCATGCACCTTATCTCACAAGAGGTCTGGCGAATCTAGTCTGAGTTTATTAATAGATCAGGTTGAAGGGCTAATAAATCACGGCTTAAGTTTACTCAGCAATTCCGGCGGCAATGCTTGTACCTTGTGCAACTCATTTATGCAGCATAGCCTGGTCGTCCCGGTAACAATCAATTGCTGGGTAGTCTGATTTATTATTTGGTGTTGGAAGGCAAAGCTAGCCTTTTTCAGGTCAACTACACAAGTGGAAATTGATAAAATATCTCCATACCGCGCAGGTGCCCTATAGTCCAGTTCGGCATGGACAACCACAAACGATATACCGTTATCAATATACTTTTCTACTAGAATACCGAGATCCCGCATATACTCGGTACGAGCCATTTCAAAGAAACACAGGTAGTTAGCGTTATAAACCACCCAGCCTGCATCAGTATCCTTGTAATAGACTCTTATGTCCAACGGCTTGTAACTCATTTAAAAAAACCACTGGCAAAGCCAGCGCCTTATGGGTACAACTTTCATTGCTAGCGCAGGTTGATTCGCAACAAGTCACGCGCCTTACTTGGGTTTATATGTCTGATCAATGACCTTATCTACCTGGTTATAGAATTCGGGCAATCCCAATAATTCGAATTCCCAGCGGATATTTTGTTTGATGCGTTTTTTGATCTGCCGCTTATCATATTGCAGTTCTTGCAACATTTGAGTTCGACGTCGGACTTCATTTAAGTGCATATCTACGAATTTTTGATTTTGCTGTTTCTGATCGATATTGGAATTTGATACCAGATAATCAAAAAAATCTCGTGCTGTTAACGCTTTCGGCTCTTTCATTTTAGCATCCTTAAATATTATTTTACTAAACCAAGTCTTATCTTTATTACCAACCAGATGGCCTCTAAAACTATCTTATTAGACATCTTGGAAAAGCCGCCCATTCGTTCATAAAAGGTAATCGGAAGTTCCACTATCTTAAACCCATTGCGATAAGCCCGATAGCACAACTCTATCTGGACGCAATAGCCGTCAGAATGTATCCTGTTTAAGTCAATTGCCTCCAGCACCTTTCTTCTATAACACCTCAATCCGCTGGTGCTGTCTTCCAAAGGGAGTGGAGCAATAAATTGAACATATAGATTCGCCATTTTGCTCAAAAACAGTCTGCGGAAGCCCCAATTATCTACCCGTACCCCCCGTAAATAGCGGCTACCGATCACCAAATCAGCATCTTCGATCTGCTGCAACATTTCCACTAAGTATTTGGGACGGTGTGAGAAATCAGAATCCATCTCAAAAATATAATCCATGCCTTGGCTTAGGGCATATTTAAATCCTTCTATATAGGCCGTCCCCAATCCAAGTTTCTCCTCGCGATGGATAACCTGTATCTGGGAATACTGTCTCGCCAGGCGATCGGCTATTTCTCCCGTACCATCCGGTGAATTATCATCCACAATGGTAAAGTAAAAACCCAGGTCAAGATCAATAATTTCCTTGATCAATTTCTCCAGAGTGCCCTTTTCATTATAGGTGGGCATAATTATCATTGCTTTAGGTTGACTCATGATATATAAAAATTTACTCCTTATCCCAAATACTAAGTCACTGTTAACAATTAATGAATTATGCCAGATTAAGCGCAAACTGTCAAGAACAACAAATTAGCATATCAGCACCATATTGTTTGTTTTTAGTAGTAGATATGTTATTGTTGAGGTTAATAAGTAGAAGCAAAATCAGGAAATCATGCTATACTTAAGGCTATAGGGTATCTTGAAAAATTAGTAATTTTCTTCGAGAACAAGGGGACAGGTCCCCAAGGAGCGGCGAGTCTAAAAAGCGCAGTGTACATGCGGGTACATGAGCATTTTGAGGGGACAAGTCCCCAAGACGAGCAGCGACACCGTCAATCGGAGAAAAGAGCAATTGGGGACTGGTCCCCAAGGGGGCTGGTCCCCTTTTTCAAGGTACCCTATAAAATTTCGATTCGCATTTCATGAGAGTAAACTCAAATGAACGGAGGGTACTATGAACGGAAAGCTGTCGTTAGTAATCAGTTTGTCTATTTTTGGCCTATGCTGGGTACCCAAAACCTGGGCACATGGCGGGGTTACTCCCGAGCAAGTAATCACTGACATGAAACATAAGCAAAAAGGCCCATATGCTGCGCCTCTATTTAGAGGCAGGAGCCTCTCCCAGGATTGGCTTGGTTTTAAGGGCGAAGATTACCATGATGAGAATATTTCAGGGGTGCTCATTCATGAGGTAAAAAAAGACGGACTTGCGGATTCCGAAGATATAGAAAAAGGCGATATAATCATAGCGGCCAATGAACAGGCTATTGATTCATTGGCTACTTTGGATGATTTAATGGCTACCCTGAAACCGAACTCGGAGGTTGAATTTACTTTATTGCGCAATGGGGAAAAAGTTAAAGAGAGTATTTATGTGCAGGCTTCACTACGTGAGATAGCCCCGGAAAGGGATGATATCATGCAAGGCAAGACCAAACCACAACCAGGCATGATGATGGAAGGCATGATGGCTAAAACCCCAATGGCAGGTACCGCTGACAAGGGAGGCCTAAGACCCGGCATGTTCATGAAAGAGATGATGCAACGCTCTCCGATGGGGCAGATCAAAAATCATGAATCATCAGGACAAATAATAATTAAAAGCGGCGATCCGCTGGAATATCTCTTAAATGGTATATTGAGTGAAATCTCAGGCTATAGAAAACACCGACAAGAGCTGAATGTTTCAGAGAAGCAGCTAAAATCTCTGGAT
>JAJRUU010000271.1 GCA_024277605.1 bacterium | reverse complement strand
GTTCGACCCGACCTATTCATAAATTCAGGCTGGGTTTGCAAGACATCCCTTGCGAGATAAGGTTTATAAGCCAACGTCCAATAAAGCTTTGTTTGCCCGAGGCGGCTGATCAGGAAGCTGATAAATTTATACTTTTCAACTAAATGTAGATTTGCCCAGAACAATACCCGGATTTTTCGGAGTTAACTCAATAGCCATTTTATATAATGTCTCAACTTAAAGTAAGCCTCCGCTACCGTCTATTAGGACAGCAGGAGAATGCTATGGTTTTAATGTGGATGGTCCAGACCCCTGCTGGTTTATTCCCTGAAAAGGTAGCCTACCCCCCTGACGGTTTTAATATAGATTCCTTCTTCGTCGCCAATTTTAGCCCGGATACGGCGGATATGCACATCCACCGTGCGGGTGCCGCCATAATAGTTATAGCCCCAGATGATATTAAGCAGCGATTCACGGTCAAAAGCCCGGCCGCGGTGGGTTGCCAGATATTTAAGCAGTTCATATTCCTTAAAGGTAAGCTCTACCGGCGCTCCCTTAATACAGACCTCATAGCGAGTGGTATTGATAGTCAAATCATCGATTTTGATTATTTTCTGATCGGTGAGCTTATTCTTCTGCCATAGTTGGCGCTCGATTCGTAGTTGAAGTTCCGGGAGCCTATAGGGGACAAGTAGCCAATCATCCAACTCGAGTGAGACGGGGATTTTATCCAGGCTGGTTTCTGCAGCAAGTATAAGTATTGCCAGTTTGAGGTTTCCCAGCTTTGAGTTATTCTTCAGCCGTTGATAGAGCTGAAGAGTCTCTGCTTCCCAGAGCGTTAGGTCAAACAGGATGAGATCAGGCCGCTGGTGCAGGATAGAGTCAATCCCTGTTTCTACATAATTGCCCGAAGAAACGCTATAGCCCAGCTTTGTTAAATCAGCCGTCAGCGATTTGATTAAATCCGGGGTTTCACTTAATAATAAAATGCTATTCATTAGCAGGTTATAGCTGTAAGAAGTTACGCAGCAGCGCCTTACCTTCTTTGGTGATAATCGATTCGGGATGAAACTGAATTACCTCTATTAACAAGTCTTTATGTCTTATGCCCATAATTTCGTCCTCTTTAGTCCAGGCGGAAATCTCAAAGCAATCGGGCAGGGATTTACGTTCTATGATTAAGGAGTGATAGCGGGTGGCGGTAAAGGGGTTGGGTAGGTTAGAAAAAACTGTACGGCCGTCATGCTGAATGGGGGAGGTTTTGCCGTGCATAAGCCTTTCGGCCAGCACAATGTGTCCGCCGAATGCTTCACCGATAGATTGATGTCCCAGGCATACGCCTAATATGGGCAACGAACCGGCAAAGTGCCTGATAGCGGCCACTGAAATGCCGGCTTCTTTGGGAGTGCACGGCCCGGGAGAAATTACCAGCTGATCCGGGTTAATTTGCTCGATCTGCTCTAGGGTAATCTTGTCATTGCGGTATACTTTTATCTCTTGACCCAGTTCCCCCAAATACTGCACCAGATTATAGGTAAATGAATCGTAGTTATCAATCATCAAAATCATTGAAGTCCCCCCATCTTTTCGCGTAACTGCGTTGCTTCACCAAATGCCTCCCCGCGGAGTACTAAAATGTACACCTCGGTCGTCATTTTGCTTGCGCCTTGTTTTACGAAACCTGGGGAAACTTCTTTAAAGCTCATTCTGTGCTTCCCCCTGCGCCGGCCAGTTCAATCGCCCGCATCAATGCCCGCGCCTTATTCAGCGTTTCTTGATATTCCAGCTCTGGAATTGAATCAGCCACTACCCCGCCCCCTGCCTGAACGTACGCTATGCCGTCTTTAACGACTATGGTGCGGATAGTAATGCAGGTATCCATATTGCCGGAAAAGCCGAAATAGCCCACCGCTCCGGCATACGGTCCGCGGCGGGTAGGCTCCAGCTGGTCAATAATTTCCATGGCCCTGATCTTGGGTGCGCCCGATACGGTGCCCGCCGGAAAGCAGGCCGCCAGTACATCGAAGGCATCCTTGCCCGCTTGCAGCTTGCCGCGCACATTAGAGACCAGGTGCATCACATGCGAATAGCGTTCAACTACCATAAACTCGGTTACTTTCACGCTGCCAACTAAAGCCACCCGGCCTACATCATTGCGCCCCAGATCAACCAGCATCAAGTGTTCGGCCCGCTCTTTCTCATCATTCAACAGCTCTCCTTCTAAGTGTTTATCCTCAGCCTCGGTCAGCCCCCGGGGCCGAGTACCGGCAATCGGGCGTACTTCGATCTGGTCTTCCTCCAGCCTCACCAGTACTTCCGGTGAGGATCCGATGAGGGTTAGCTCACCCAGCTTGAGATAATACATGTAGGGCGAGGGGTTTATGCTGCGCAGCGCCCGGTAGATATCAAAGGGGGGACTGGTTATTCCCGAGTTCAATCTCTGTGACGGTACTACCTGCAGGATATCTCCTGCCCGAATATACTCTTTCGCACGTTCTACCACTTCCAAATATTGCGCCCGGCTCATATTAGAGCTGAATGTAGGTCTGGATTTGGAAACTGAGGCGACACTACCCAAGAGGGAATAATCTTCTCCTGGCTTTTGCAGTTTGGCGATTAATGTTTAAATTTTTTGTTGGGCCTGCCGGTATGCCTCTTCCGGGCTTATATCACCATCCAGGTGGACATTGGAGACTACTTTAATCGTTAGCTTGATATTATCAAAAATCAAAATAGTATCCGTAAAGATAAACACTGTATCAGGTAACCCCAGGTCATCTTCACAGTCATCAGGCAGCTTTTCGAAAAAACGTACCATATCATAGCTGATATAGCCTACCGCACCCCCGAAAAAGCGAGGGAGACCGTCAATATTAACCGGCTGATACTGAGCCATTAAGTCTTTTAATGTTTTCAGGGGATTATCTGTTTCAAAAATCTCTGAACACCCATTTTTTATAAGCTCAACCTGGCGGCCTTTGCTTTTGAATACCACACTGGGGTTGGTTCCCAAAAAGCAATAGCGGGCCCATTTCTCCCCCCCATCGACACTCTCCAGTAAATACGAATAATCCCCCTGATCGATCTTTTTGAAGGCTGAAACCGGGGTTTCCATATCGGCCAGTATCTCACGATATACCGGGATCAGGCTGCCCTGTTTGGCTTTTGCTGTAAATTCTTCTAACGATGGTTTATAACTCACAAATCCCCCTAAAACAGATTATTAATAATCTGTTTTACAGTACTTCCTCAATTCGTTGGCGTAATTTAGGTTCGGGCAGGGCTCCCATTATTTGATCTTTAATCTGCCCCTTTTTAAAGATTACCAAAGTGGGAATACTCATGATGCTGTATTTCCCGGCCGTCTGTCGATTTTCATCCACATTTAACTTGGTGATTTTAATCCGGCCGGCAAACTCGCCTGCCAGCTTGTCCAGAATTGGGGCCACCATTTTACAGGGCCCGCACCATTCAGCCCAGAAATCTACCAATACCGGGCCATCCGCCTCCAGCACCTCAGTTGAAAAATTACTATCATTTACGATTAATACTTGTTCCGATGCCATTTTAACCCCCTTATATTATAGTCCCGAAAAATTCGGGTCTTGTTATGGGCAAATCGATAGTTAGTTGAAAATTATAAATTTATCAGCTTCCTATTCCTATCCCCTTGGGCAAACAAAGTTTTATTCAGCGTTGTCCGCTCCAAGTTTTTGCACACGGTAAAAGTCAATAATTGCGGTAAGTTTCTAACACAAGATTCCTTGTTTTTACTCTCCCTTGGGGAAGAGGATCAAGGTGAGGGGGATTTTAAAACCGGGTTTTCCCCTCACTCTAACTCTCTCCCCAGAGGGGAGAGAGAACTAAAAGACATTTTGCCGCTGGTGCAAAAACTTGGAGCGGACACTACTGAGTTTTATTGGACGTTGGCTTATAAACCTTATCTCGCAAGGGATGTCTTGCAAACCCAGCCTAAATTTATGAATAGGTCGGGTAGTGCATAACTAGGAGTCTGTCGGACTTTGGATGATTCTACTGCGACAAGTGATAAACATATCCATTTTCCCGGTCATTTTCGTTAAATAGTCACGCTATTCGCCTCAAATGATCGAAAAAATGGACTATATTTCTCACTTGCCTCGCT
>JAJRUU010000270.1 GCA_024277605.1 bacterium | reverse complement strand
TCATCATCAGACTCTCCCACATTGGCCACATAAAGCACCGGTTTTTGAGTCAGCAGATGCAGGTCATGAATTTGCTCAGGCGGAAGGTTTAAGCTGCTTGCCGGGCGGCCCTCATTAAGCGCCTGCGCTATAAAACGGCATACAGCTAAATCCTCAATGGCCTTTTTGTCACCGCTTTTGGCAAGTTTTTCGGTCCGTGCTATACGCTTGGTAACCGTTTCTAAGTCCGCCAGCAGCAGTTCTGTCTTTATGGTTTCTATGTCCTGTATGGGATTGACCTTTTCGGAGACATGCACAATATTATCATCGTTAAAGCAGCGCACCACATGCGCAATCGCATCCACCTGGCGGATATGCCCCAGAAACTGATTTCCCAATCCCTCACCGGAGCTGGCCCCTTTAACCAACCCGGCAATATCATAAAACTCTAAGGTGGTGGGAACGGTTTTAAGCGAAGCGCTTATAGCCGACATCTTCCACAGGCGTTCATCGGGAACCTCAACCACCCCGCGGTTAGGTTCGATAGTGCAAAAAGGATAATTAGCGCAATTCGCCTCATTCCTGGTGAGCGAGTTAAAAAGCGTAGATTTGCCGACATTCGGCAGCCCGACTATACCGCAACTAAAACCCATAATAATTACCACATGTTAGAAGTTAATACCAATCCTAAAGATCAAGGTCGGAATAAGGTGCTAATAGCGCAATAATTTTTCTGGAATCTACAAAAAAAGCCGGCGGAAATCCACCGGCTTTTTTAGATCTTTTGTCTACACTTATGCCTTTATGACATTAGCTGCCTGAAGTCCCTTAGGACCATCAACCACATCCAGGGTTACAGCTTGTCCTTCGGCCAAGGATTTGTATCCATCATCCTGGATAGCAGAGAAGTGAACAAACACGTCACTACCATCTTCTTGCTATATGAAGCCAAAACCTTTAGATTCATTGAACCATTTTACTGTGCCTTTTACCACGTAACAACACCTCCTTCTTTCAAAATTCCGGAACAGCTCTGCCCGGTTTAGCTGGGTTTTAAGTAGCTTGAATCTCCGGAATTTTTCCATAAAAAAACCGCAAAAACCTCTTACGTTTTTGCGGTTCTTACATGCTAACAAAAACTTTCCAGAAATTATACTCTGCTATACTAACATTATTATAAATAGGATGTCAAACCTTTTTTTCTTTTATGTCAAGCACATTAACCCGAAAAATTCGGGTCTTGTTATGGACTAATCAATATTTAGTTGAAAAGTATAAATTTATCAGCTTCCTGATCAACCGCCTCGGGCAAACAAAGTTTTATTGGACGTTGGCTTATAAAGCTTATCTCGCAAGAGGTGTCTTGCAAACCCAGACTGAATTTAAGAATAGATCGGGATTAAAAATATCCACTTTTACATAAAATAGGATGTCCTTTTTAGGTGAGTATCAGCGCAGGATGGGTGTTGCCCGAAGTTCAATCGCATTACCTGCCTAACATAGAATATGCGGCAGATAGCACCCGACACTTTTCCTTCTCCTGGATACCCTGTTTTTCGGACCAGCGATTGAATACATTATAAAGTTCATACTTTGAATACTTGCCAGCTTCGCAATTAAGGCTATAGTATTCCAGGAACTCTTGGGCCTGCGACTCCGGATCCAGGTTGACACATGTATTCTGCATTTTGATAGTACTGCATTTGAGGATTAAATAAAGTGACTTAATATAAGTATAACGTTAGCCCTTGGCAATGTCAAGTAAAAAGCAAGTGGTACTATATGATATGTGTTACTATTTAATTGCATTAGTTATGGCTAAGTAATCAATGGTATACATTTGTTTTGCGCAGTTATGTGGATGGAAATCAACTGCCGCTCGGCGCTGGATTTGATGATAAACGTGTTTTAAATAACAAGACCTCGCTGGTTTGATTGCTGTTATCGGTAATGCAACTGAAATATGTGTTTTAAGAATATATTGCAAATAGGGGCCTGCTATGCTAATCTATGCCTGTTTAAAAATCGGGCTTGCGGTGATAG
Organism: bacterium; assembly: GCA_024277605.1. Lineage (GTDB taxonomy): Bacteria > SZUA-182 > SZUA-182 > SZUA-191 > JAJRXT01 > JAJRUS01. Next base: position 12,121 of record JAJRUU010000270.1, on the reverse strand, counting down.
AGATTATGCAGGCCTACGTGTACTACAAAAAGACAAAAGCAGCTATAACAGACAATGACGCAGATCCCTAAAAACTCTAAAATACAAAAACCGGCCAAAACTCCTCGTCAGGAAATGCCGAAGCAGGAGCCTGAAGTTCGGGCTGCCAATTTTGATGAGGTGGCTTTGGGGTATACTGAGGAACTGGCGGTAGCTGAAGCCAGTAGGTGTCTTCAGTGTAAGAAGCTGCCCTGTGTATCCGGCTGTCCGGTGCAGATAGATATTGCTGCTTTTGTTGCGCTGGTTGCCAGGCGGGATTTTAGGGGGGCTGTTCGCAAGCTGAAAGAGCAAAACAGCTTGCCGGCCGTCTGTGGGCGGGTATGCCCCCAGGAAGATCAGTGTGAGCAGGTTTGTACCTTGGGAATTAAGGGACAACCGGTGGCTATTGGCCGCCTGGAGCGATTTGTAGCCGATTATGAGGCCGGTCAAGGCGAGCCTGAACTTCCAGAGAAAGCACCGCCCAAGGGCAAGAAGGTGGCCATTGTCGGTTCCGGCCCCTCTGGATTGACTGCCGCCGGAGAATTAGTGAAGCTGGGGTATGAGGTTACCATATTTGAATCATTGCATAAGGCTGGAGGAGTGCTGGTGTACGGCATCCCTGAGTTTCGATTGCCCAAAAGAATTGTACAGCGGGAAGTGGATTATGTAGCCCGATTAGGGGTTGAAATCCGCACCAATTTTGTGGTTGGCAAGACCGCTACTGTGGATGAGTTAATGAATGAACAAGGCTATCAGGCGGTATTTCTGGGTAATGGCGCCGGGTTGCCCTACTTTATGAATATTCCGGGAGAAAATTTAAACGGCGTATATTCGGCCAATGAATTTCTTACCCGGGTAAACCTGATGAAGGCCTACCTTTTTCCAGAGTACGATACCCCGATTAAGCGGGGTAGGCGAGTAGTGGTGGTCGGCGGCGGGAATGTGGCCATGGATTAGGCGCGTACTGCGCTGCGTCTGGGAGCCCAAGAGGTCTATATCGTCTATCGCCGCTCGCGGGTAGAGATGCCGGCCCGTGGCGAAGAAAGCGAGAATGCTGAAGAAGAAGGCATTCAATTTAAGCTGCTTACTAATCCGGTACGTATTTTAGCCAATGAAGCTGGCTGGGTGCGGGCTATGGAGTGTCAGCGGATGGAGTTGGGCGAGCCTGATGCCTCCGGTCGTCGTCGTCCCATTGCTGTTGCCGGTTCTGAATTTGAGTTGCCGGTGGATATAGTGGTTATCGCTGTCGGTAATGGCGCTAATCCTCTAGTAGCCTCCACCACCAACGACTTAGAGACCAATAAATGGGGTTATGTTGTGGCTGATGAAAAAACCGGTCAGACCTCACGTCCGGGGGTATTTGCCGGTGGGGATATCGTTACCGGGGCGGCTACGGTTATTCTGGCCATGGGAGCCGGAAAACGGGCGGCGGCGGCGATTCACCAATATCTTAAATAATTAGAGGAGCGCATGATAAATACTATTTGTTGGAAAGACGATATAGTGCGTATGATTGATCAGACCGTATTGCCTGAGCGGGAAGTCTATATAGAATGTACTGATTATAAGCAGGTGGCGGACTCCATCCGCACTATGGTAATACGAGGGGCGCCGGCTATCGGGGTAGCGGCGGCTATGGGGATTGCCCTGGGGGCCATGGCTTCCAAAGCGGATAATAAGCAAGTCTTCCTGCAGGATTTAGATGAGGTTTACCGGGTGATCGGGGAGACCAGACCCACTGCGGTAAATCTGTTCTGGGCGATTGACCAAATGAAAGGAATCGTTCGAAAGCATAATTCATTGCCAATAAGCCAATTAAAAGATAAATTAAAACAAAGGGCATTGGAAATCCGTGAGCAGGATATCTCTATAAACAAAAACATCGGTCAGCACGGCCAGCAGTTCATTAAAGATGGAGACTGTATTCTCACCCACTGTAATGCCGGGGCGCTGGCTACCGCCGGTTATGGCACTGCCCTGGGGGTTATCCGGGCGGCTCATGATGCTGGAAAGCGTTTGAGTGTACTGGCGGATGAAACGCGTCCTTTTATGCAAGGAGCACGGCTTACCGCTTGGGAATTAATGCATGACCACATTCCCGTAACGTTGATTACCGATAACATGGCCGGCTATTTCATGCAGCAGGGCAAGGTCAATCTGGTAGTGGTGGGCGCTGATAGGATTGCCGGTAACGGAGATGTAGCCAATAAGATCGGCACGTATTCAGTTGCGGTATTAGCAGATAAGCATAATATTCCATTTTATGTGGCCGCTCCCATTTCAACACTGGATTTGTCTTTGTCAAGTGGTGAGGAAATCCCTATTGAGCAGCGTGCGGCAGATGAGGTGACCCATGTTTGGGGTAAGTCAATAGCGCCTGTTGGGGTGAAAGTCGCTCATCCGGCCTTCGATGTGACCCCGGCTCGCTATGTAACCGGCATCATTACTGAACGAGGGGTGGCTGGACCAGCCTATGTAGATAGTTTAAAGGCGCTTGCCTGCGGAGATAATGATTAATGGGCGGCCTGATTAAAGACAAAAATTTAGCGCTGGTTATACTTGCCGCCGGTGAAGGTACCCGCATGAAGTCCAAGTTACCCAAGGTACTGCACCCACTGGCCGGGATGCCAATGATAAAATATGTGTTGGATATTGCCCTAGCATTAGGTGCCAAGAAGATTTTGGTGGTGGTAGGGCACCAGGCGGACAAGGTCAAGCAGGGGCTTAGCGACTATCCGGTAGAATTTGTGCTTCAGGCAAAGCAGTTGGGCACTGGCGATGCGGTAAAGCGGGTTAAACCGTACTTAACTGATTTTGAGGGAAGCGTGTTGGTCTTAAACGGCGACACCCCTTTGATAACCCTGAAAACACTGGCTGGTTTGGTAAGCCGACATGAACATTGTCCGCTGACCATGCTCACCACTATACTGGATAATCCTTATGGCTATGGCCGCATTATCCGTGATTCTTATGGTAATGTCAGAGGAATTGTAGAAGAAAAAGACGCATCATCGGAGCAGAAGCTTGTCCAGGAAATCTGTAGCGGGATTTATTGCTTTGAGAGTAAAATTCTCTTTGAAAGCCTTGAGGAAATCACTCCAAATAATGTCCAGAAAGAGTATTATCTTACCGATGTAATCGGCATCTGTCGGGGAAAAGGGTTACCCATTCACACCCATAGCGCAACGGATCCATTAGAGGTGCTGGGGATTAACGACCGGGTGCAGCTGGCTGAAGCCAGCCGTTTAATCCGTCAACATATTCTTACCGAATGGATGTTAAATGGTGTAACCATCGTAGATCCACTGACTACCTGTATTGATCGCCAGGTAAACATCGGATGTGATACCGTTATTTACCCGCATACCGTCATTGAAGGGGAATGTACCATCGGCGAGGATTGCCATATAGGCCCTTTTGCCCGTATTCGGCCTGGAACAGAGATTAAGGCTGGTACCCGTATCGGCAATTTTGTGGAGGTTAAAAAGAGCAGCATTGGTCCCAATTCCAAGGTTAGTCACCTTACTTACCTGGGCGATGCAACTGTAGGTAAAGGGGTTAATATCGGCGCCGGGACGATAACCTGCAATTACGATGGTGAGAAAAAGCATCAAACTGTAATTGAAGACGGGGTGTTTGTGGGTTCAGGCAGCCAGTTAATAGCGCCGCTTACTGTGGGAGAACATGCTTATGTGGGGGCGGGGTCAACTATTACCCGGGATGTGTCCCCCCATTCACTGGCGCTTTCCCGCCCGCATCAAACAGAAAAACCCAACTGGGTTAAGCGTAAGAAGAAGAAATAATAAGTAGGAGGAGCGTATCTTGGTAAAATTGTCGGTGGTAATACCGGTATACAATGAAGTTACTACCATAGAAGAGATTATACGCCGGGTAAAGCAGGTAGATATTGACAAGGAAATAATCATAGTCGATGATTATTCCACTGATGGCACCCGCAAATACTTGGAGGAAATGAAACCGGCCAAGGACGTAAAAATCTTCTTCCATGAACAGAATCAGGGCAAGGGAGCGGCATTACGGACCGGTTTTAAGCATGTTCAGGGTGAGATTACCATTATCCAGGATGCTGATTTGGAATATAATCCTAAAGAATATCTCCGGTTAATCCAGCCCATCTTAGATGGTAATGCGGACGTAGTCTTTGGTTCGCGTTTTATAGGCGGTTCCCATCGGGTCTTAATGTTTTGGCACTATATGGGAAATAAACTGCTGACCTTACTTTCCAATATGTTTACTAACCTTAACCTCACCGATATGGAAACCTGCTATAAGGTATTTAAAACCGAGGTTATTAAGAAAATCGAGATAAAATCGAACCGCTTCGGCTTTGAACCGGAAATTACCGCTAAAGTGGCTAAGTTAAGGTGCTGCATATATGAACTGCCGATATCCTATTATGGCCGGGATTATTTAGAGGGCAAGAAAATCACCTGGCGAGATGGCTTTGTGGCTCTGTGGTGTATAATCAAATTTAGATTCGTAGATTGAGATACCTACCCTGATATGAACAAAAGACTAACCACATTTAATAGCAAATCATGAAATATGCCATTCTAATCGGGGATGGCATGGCCGACTATCCCCTGCCTGAGTTACAGGAACGTACTCCGCTTGAAGCAGCCCACACTCCCAATATGGATGCTCTGGCGGCCAAAGGGCATATAATCCAGGCCAAGACCATACCTGACGGGTATCCCGCCGGTAGCGATGTGGCGGGTTTGTCCATTATGGGATATGACCCCCAAGATTCTTATACCGGCCGAGCGCCGCTGGAAGCTGCCAGCCTGGGAATCAGGTTGCGTGTGCAGGAAATAGCCTTTCGTTGTAACCTGGTTACTTTGGATGTTGCGCCGGATAACCCACTTGAGGGGAAAATGTTGGATTTTGCGGCTGGGCATATCAGCAGTCCTGAGGCCCACAAGCTAATAGCTGATTTGAATCTGCATCTGGGCAGCTCCACTATCAGCTTTTATCCGGGCGTCAGTTACCGTCACATTATGTGTTGGGCCAACGGGCCGGAGAAAGTCAACTGCACACCGCCGCATGATATAATCAGCAAATCTATAAAAAAATATTTACCGAAAGGTAGAGGCGACAGTAACGTAAGGGCGCTTATGGCAAACTCACACGCTATCTTAAGCGCACACCCGATTAACCGGCGGCGTATCGAGCAGGGGAAGGCGCCGGCCAACAGTATCTGGCTCTGGGGACAGGGCAGGGCCCCGCAGATGCCCTCTTTTAAGGAAAAATACAGCCTTACAGGTTCCATAATCAGTGCCGTGGATCTGGTTAAAGGCATCGGCAAATACGCCGGTCTCGATATAATAAAAGTACCTGGGGCTACCGGCTATCTGGATACCAATTATTTGGGCAAAGCCCAAGCCGCCCTGGCTGAGTTGGAAGATAAGGATATTGTCCTGGTGCATGTGGAAGCGCCCGATGAAGCCAGCCACATGGGGAGCCTGGCCGAAAAGCTAACCGCCATTGAGAGGTTTGACTCACAGGTGGTGGGGGTTATAATGCAGGGAATGCAGAAGTTTGGGGAGTATAAGGTCATGGTGTTGGCCGATCATGCCACCCCGCTTTCATTAAGAACCCATAGCCGCGATCCGGTGCCGGTAGCTATTTATAATTCGATAGGAGAAGAAGGTTCGGGCAGAAAGTATAGTGAGAAAGAAGCCATAGCTACCGGGGAATGTATCGATCCCGGCTGTGGCTTAATGGAATATTTTTTAGCTGAGGCTTAAAGCGTGTCTTTAATTGTTCAAAAATTTGGCGGTACTTCAGTAGGTGATGCCGGGAAGATAAAAAACGTGGCCCGGCGGGTGGTGGATACCAAGCAGGCGGGGCGCCAGGTGATCGTGGTGCTCTCAGCCATGGGTAAGGAGACCGATCGCTTGCAGGCTTTAGCTGATGAGATCGATCCTGCTCCCAGCGAGCGGGAGCTGGATATGCTGCTTTCCACCGGCGAGCAAGTGTCTATTTCGCTTTTGGCCATGGCGATTCATGCGTTGGGGCATGAGGCCAAATCCTTCACCGGTTATCAAGTGCGCATTGTCACCGACTCAAGTTTTACCAAGGCCCGCATTGTACGGGTGGATGCAGATAGGATCCAGCGGGAGTTGGATCAGGATCGAATCGTTATCGTAGCCGGTTTTCAAGGGATGGATGAGAATTTAGAGATTACTACCTTAGGCCGCGGCGGTTCGGATACCACCGCTATTGCGCTGGCAGCTACTATGAAAGCTGAGGTATGCGAGATATATACCGATGTGGATGGAGTATATACCACCGATCCGGGGGTGGTGCCGGAAGCGCGCAAAATAAATTGTATAAGTTATGATGAGATGCTGGAGTTGGCCAGTTTAGGGGCCAAGGTGCTCCAGATACGCTCAGTGGAGTTTGCCAAAAAATATGGAGTGCCCATCCATGTGCGTTCCAGTTTTAACGATCAGGAAGGTACCTGGGTGCGCAAGGAGGATTCCAGTATGGAAGAAGTGATAGTACGGGGAGTGGCCTATAACAAAGATGAGGCTAAACTTACCATAAAGCAAGTGCCCGATAGACCGGGCCTGGCGGCCAATATTTTCAGCACCGTGGCGGCGGCTAATATTGTGGTTGATATGATTATTCAGAACGTGGGGGAAGATGGACTGGCCGATATAACCTTCACTGTGCCCCAGAGCGACAGTCAGCAGGCGATGGATATTCTGGATAAATTAGCCCAAGAGCAGGATATGGGTGAGGTGAAATGCGATACCAAAATTGCCAAGCTTTCGGTAGTAGGGGTTGGCATGCGCAGCCATTCAGGGGTAGCGGCCAAAATGTTTCAGTCGCTGGCTGACGAGGGTATAAATATTATGATGATCAGCACCTCGGAAATCGCCGTCTCCTGTGTAATTGCGTCCAAATACACCGAACTTGGTGTGCGCACCCTACATACCGCATTCGGTTTGGCTGAAGCAGGATCATAACCCGAAGACATTGCTCCTTGTTATTCCAACCAATACTCTCACCATACTTAGATATTTCGGCTTGTCCTCAAGCTGAAAAAGCAAAGGGAAGCGTTGTCCTTAACCTGTTTCGGCCTGGGAACAGACCGAAACATCGAACCGCCAAAAAAACAATAAACGATATGAATTGCAAAGTAGCGGGTAGGTTGGGTTGAGGTACGAAACTTAAACAACATGGCTCTATATGTTCTGGAAAACTTAAATCTATGTTTGATGAATCTAATATTAAGCCGGTATTCTCTGAAGCGGAAATAGAGCGGCGAATTACTGAGCTGGCTAAAGAAATATATGACTACTATGAAGAAAAAGGCGAAGCCTTCTGGATTCTTTATCCTGAAAAAGGGGCAAAAGTTTTTGCGGAAAAGCTGAGGCAGCAGTTTATTACTTTAGAGGTTGAATCAAAAAGGTGTCAGGGGATTATTTCCATAAGAGCCAGCCGCACCAAAGGCGCCGCATTTTTAAATGAAGTAACAATAGAAGAATTGTCCCCACAAAGCCTGGCCGGTAAAAACATTTTACTGGTGGAAGATATTATCGATCAAGGGGTTACCATAGATGCTATTTTAGCCCAAATCGGCGGTGTAATAAACAGCTGTCGGATTTGCGTGTTGATTGAGAAGGTTGAAGATACAGAAAAGCCGGTTAAACCCGACTATGTCGGCTTTGAGGTTGCCGAGGGTTGGGTGGTCGGTATGGGCATGGATTTAAATGAGCATGGGCGCAAGCTACCCTTCATTGGGGTAATTGAAAGTGGGTCTTGTTAAGTTTCCTTCATGTAATTTTAAAAGAGGTGTAGTTATTATGAAGCTAAAACAAACACTTATGTGCTTTTTTTCTGTTTTACTCATAGCGCTGCTGTTTACCTCCCCCGTATCGGCGGCACAGAGAATCCGTATGGCTACCACAACCTCAACCGAGAATTCCGGGCTGCTGTACGTCCTGCTGCCTCCATTTGAGAAGAAATACAATGTCAAAGTAGATGTGATTGCGGTGGGAACCGGTAAGGCATTGAAATTAGGTGAGAATGGCGATGTGGATGTGGTATTGGTGCATGCGCGTGAGGCTGAGGATACATTTATCGAGAACGGTTTCGGGGTTAACCGGCGTGATGTAATGTATAATGATTTTATCATTATCGGGCCTAAAACTGATCCCGCTGAAATAAGAGGCTATGCTGCTGCTGAAGCCCTCAGGAAGATAAGAGAGAAACTATGTTTCTTCACCTCGCGCGGGGATGAATCCGGGACGCATAAGAAGGAGAAGCAGCTATGGCGGCAAGCGGGAGTTACTCCTACTGGTGCGTGGTATCTTGAAGCCGGGCAGGGTATGGGGGCTACACTTCAGATAGCCGATGAGAAGCAAGCCTATTGCCTGGTTGACCGGGGAACCTATATCGCCTATGAGGATAAAATCGGCCTGGTTATCCTGGTTGAAAATGATAAGCGGTTACTCAATCCTTACGGTATAATAGCGGTTAATCCCAAGCGGCATCCGCACACAAACTATAAGGCGGTGATGAATCTGATCGAGTGGATGACTTCTTCCGAGGGACAAGGGATCATCGGTTCATTTAAAAAGAGTGGCAAGCAACTCTTTCACCCCAATGTACAAAGATAAATGGATTATATCTTAGACGGGCTTAAAGCCGCCCTGGAGCTTATATTTACCCTTGACCGGGAAATGCTCTTGATTGCTACGGTTTCCTTAAAAGTATCCGCAATTTCCACCATAATAGCCACCCTGCTGGGGGTTCCCTTCGGTTTTGTCATTGCCATAAAGGATTTTTGGGGTAAACAGGGGGTAATAACCGTACTCAACACCTTACTGGCACTGCCTACGGTAGTCATCGGGTTGTTGGTGTACTCCTTTATCTCCCGCCGCGGGCCGCTGGGGAGTATGGGACTGCTTTACACCCCCTGGGCTATTGTAATCGGTCAGATAATTTTAGCCTTTCCTGTTATAGCCGCACTTTCTTTATCGGCAACTTTAGGGGTCGATAAGCGGGTCAGAAAAACCGCACTTACCTTGGGCGCCAATCGCCTACAGACTGCTTTCTTCGTATTAGCTGAGGGGAAATTCGCTATTTTAGCAGCGATTATCGCCGGTTTCGGGCGGGTGTTTGCCGAGGTAGGGGTATCCATGATGCTGGGCGGCAATATCAGGGGTTTTACCAGAAACATTACCACCGCCATCGCCTTTGAGACGGGTAAGGGTGAATTTGCACTGGGGATAGCCCTCGGTACCATACTGCTTAGCGTGGCTTTTTTGGTGAATATCTTGTTTCAGCATCTTCAGCGTAAAAGGGCTTAATACCAAGTTGCAATCAAACATATACTAAATGGGTAGGGAGGGCTTTAGCTCTTTGGTCGGCCTAAAGGCCGACCTACCCGAGTGAGAAATTAGTATCATTTTGAATGCAACTCGGTATAAGGTAAAAAATGGATAAACTGGTTTTGATGACCAATAATTTAAACAAACAATATGCTGGAGCTTTTGGCCTTGAGGTTCCCCACCTGGAGTTTATGGCAGGGCAGATTTATGCGGTAATCGGGCCTAATGGGGCGGGCAAGAGTACCCTACTGAATCTGCTTAGCCTTCTGGATGCGCCGAGTGCAGGGGAGATATTTTTCAAAGGACAGGCGGTTACTCCATCTCATGCGCTGGACATTCGCCGCCAGATGAGTATGGTGATGGAGGACCCGTTGCTATTTCATACTAGCGTCTATAAAAATATTATCTCAGGGCTTAAGTGCCGTCTTACAACTGATCCCACAAAATGGCCTGAGATGGCGGCGGAAGTCTTGGAGATGGTGGGCTTATCCGGTTTCGAGAAAAGGCAGGCGCACACGTTATCACGCGGCGAGACCCAAAGGGTGGCCATTGCCAGGGCGTTGGTGTTACAGCCGGAAATACTCTTTTTAGATGAGCCGTTTACCAATATTGATAAAAAGAATGTAGCGCTACTTGAAAAACTCATCCAAACCATAAACCATAAATATCGCAGCACCATAATCTTCACTACCCACGATCTATGGCAGGCCTATCGCCTGGCTGATAATGTTATTTCTATAGTTGCGGGGAAGCTTATTAATGGATCACTAGAGAATCTTTTTGCCGGCGTTGTGGAAGAGGTTAACGGCTTACAATTTGTCAGGCTGTCAGCAGATGTTTTAATAAGTGTGGTTACTAAAGAAAGAGGGAGTGTGCATGTCTGCATTCCCCCGCAGGATATTATCCTCTCCCATGAACATATCGAATCAAGCGCCAGGAATTCATTTAAAGGGATAGTCAAAAAAATACAGATGGAGGCTCAGGTGGTAAAGCTGGTTATAAATGTGGCCTAAGGGATTGATTTTACCGCTATAATCACTAAAACGTCATATGAGAAAATGAGCTTGTCAATCGACTCCCATATTCACGTAACCTTTAAAAGCACCTCGGTAAATATTTTCTAACCCATAGGAAGTTTCGTGAAGTTACCGTTCCTGCCCACGAGCGACTTGGGTTGCACAACTATTTTACGTTGGGCATCCTCCACCACATATCCCATGCGGAAGGCTTCCCCCCCCAGCTCTTTCGCCATGGCAACCGTAAGCAGCGCTTGATCATCCGGTACGATAAGACAAAAGCCGACTCCCATATTAAACACCCTATACATCTCTGCATCGCTTAATTTTCCGCATTCTTGTATGAGTTTGAGTATAGGCGGCGGCTCCGGTAAAAAGTCAATGAAGTAGCCCACTTCTTTTTTCACCCGGGTCAGGTTGAAAAGTCCATCGCCGGTAATATGGGCCATAGCTTTAATGTCAAAATCACTGCGCAGCAGGTCCAACACTTGAGGTACGTATATGCGGGTCGGCTCAAGCAGGGCTTCACCTAAGGGTTTACCCAACTCATCCACTACCTGATTTGCTCTAAGTTTAGCCTCATCCAGCAACACCCTGCGGGCAAGCGTAAAGCCGTTACTATGCAGTCCGCTGGAAGCAAGTCCGATCAAAGCATCTCCCTCAGCTATATGCTGGCCGATAATAATCTTATCCATAGGCACCAGGCCCACTGCGGTGCCCGCCAGATCAAAGCCAAAACCCTCTCGTTCAGCCTGGATTATCTCTAGCAACTGAGCCAGTTCTCCCCCGGGGATCGATATGCGGGCCTGTCTGGCGCCTTCTAACAACCCCTTGCCCAATTCTTCCAACAGTTCCGGGTCGGCCCGTTGAACAGCCAGATAATTGAGCATGGATATGGGTTCGGCCCCCACGCATAGAATATCGTTAACATTCATGGCGACGCAGTCTATGCCGATGGTATCGTACTTTTCTATCATCTGGGCAATTAATAACTTGGTGCCCACCCCGTCAGTAGAAAGCGCAAGTCCTGTGCCCCCCAGATCAAGCACCGAGGCAAAATACCCCGATTCTAAAGCGACTGCACCGATTCCCTGACGGAAGGCATAGCTCTGCTTAACCCACTTCAGCAGTCCCGCCAGTGCGGTTTGTGATTCATCAGTATTCACCCCGGCTTGAGCGTATAAGTCCTGGGGCTTTTTGTCACTAAAATTATCCAAGGCAGTTCTCCTTACTATTCATCTGATGCAGTTTTTTTATGAAAACTAAACATATTCCAGCGGATCGTGAGCGCCGATTTTGTCAAAGCCTTTACGCCGCAGGATACAGCTATCGCACTCCCCGCACGGCATACCCTCCGGGCTGGGGTCATAGCAACTATGGGTCAGGCTATAGTCCACTCCCAGCGATAACCCCTGCCGGATAATCTCAGCCTTGGTCAGCTCCATAAGCGGCGTATGGATGCGATAGTGAATATTCCCTTCAACGCCGGCCTTAGTTGCCAGGTTGGCTAGTTGTTCAAAAGACCGGATGTATTCCGGGCGGCAATCCGGATAACCGGAATAGTCAATGGCGTTTGCCCCCATGAATATATGCTCTGCACCTAACGCCTCAGCCCAGGAGAGGGCTAAAGAGAAAAAAATAGTATTTCGGGCCGGGACATAAGTAACCGGGATATGTGTGCCGATTTCCTCCAGATTACGTCCTTTTGGCACTTCCTGGGAG
>JAJRUU010000269.1 GCA_024277605.1 bacterium | reverse complement strand
TTGAATACGCTATTGAATATTCATTGTCTCTGGGGGAAGGTGTTAAGACTGTAGTTTCCACAGATATTGAGAATTTAATAGCCTATTGTAAAACAAACCATATCGCCTGCATTGATCGAAATTCAGACCTATGCAGAAGTGACAGCAGAATTGACGGCGCTCTGGCAGATGCCGTTGAAAAATATGGCGCAGACAGCCGGTTTTGCAGCCTTGTTTATGGAAATATTCCTATACGCTATCCCGAACTATTCCACCAGGCATTGCGCTTTTTAGAACAAAACCAGGACTTCGATGCTGTTATTAGCATGCAGAATGTGGAAAAATATAACCCGGACTGGATGTTTGATTTGAATGACGAAGTCCTGCCACAGGTAAGGGAAGTTAATTATAGAAGGCAGGCTTTACCTCAAAAAATGATCCATGATGGACATACGCTTATTTTTAAAAGTGAGGCATTCTATAAAAAATACACTGGGGAAATGCCATATGACAAAACGCTGCAATACGGAATTTTTGGGACTAAAATTAAACCATTGATCAACACTGAAGTAATTATAGACATAGACACAGAAAAAGATTTAACCTTGGCAGAGGCAATAATTTTGTGTTCTAAGTCCCCCATTTAGACATAAAATACCACCCCTGAAATAATGATAATCCATGCATAACTGATTCTATCTGAAGGAGAGCGCTTTAGAATAGCAAAGGAATTAATCATTTCATGATTAAGCGGATATTTAATTCGAGTTTAATTCGAGGCGCAGGGATTTATGCGTTTTTTTCGATGATAAACTCAGCCATTCCCTTCTTCTTGCTCCCTGTTTTAACCCGCTATCTAACGCCTACAGATTATGGGATTATATCTATGTTTCTGGTATTGGTTGGACTGTCCAGGCCATTTATCGGCATAAATCTGCATGGAGCTATCAGTGTAAAATATTTTGATAGAGCCGATGTTGATTTCCCTAAATATATTGGCAACTGTTTTTTATTATTATTTATCAGCTTAGCCATAGTATCGGGGGTTTTCTGGCTTTTTGCCGGCCCCATAAGCGAATTGGCTGCCTTTCCTGGCAATTGGCTGTGGGCAGTGGTCTTTGTCGCTTTTGGCCAATATTTGATTTTGGTTTTGATGACTCTCTGGCAAGTACAGAAAAAGCCTGTCAGCTATGGTATTTATCAAATACTTCAGACTGTAGCCAACTTAAGTATAACCATATTCCTGGTAGTGCTGTTGGGTAAAAACTGGCAGGGACGGGTCGAAGCCCAGATAATAACCATGTTTTGCTTTGCCTTGTTTGGGTTTATCTGGCTTTATAAAAATGGGTGGGTGAAATTTGCTTATGACAAGGCATATGTCGGCAATGCCTTGAGGTTTGGAGTGCCCCTTATACCGCATGCCTTGGGAGCCATAGCTATAACCTATACCGACAGGCTGTTTATTACCAATATGGTTAATGTTGCCGAAACAGGTATTTACACCGTCGGCTGGCAAGTGGCTCAAATCATCGGACTGCTGGCCATGTCTTTTAACAATGCATATAAACCTTGGCTATATGAACGGTTGAAAAAAAATGATTTTGAGCTAAAAGTAAAAATTGTAAAATTTACTTATCTTTATTTTGTGGCAATTTTGGCTTTTGCGGTAAGCCTGGCTTTCCTGATGCCGTGGTTCTTAAGGTTTTTCGTAGGCCAGGATTTTGTAACGGCTGGAATATATGTACTGTGGATTGCCATAGGATGTGCCTTCAGCGGGATGTATTATATGGTGGCGAACTATATTTTTTATGCTGAAAAGACTCACATATTGGCGTGGGTCACTTTTATTACCGCCTTGACAAATATTGGATTAAATTATTTTTTTATTAAGAAAAATGGCGCTATTGGTGCGGCCCAGGCTACGGCGCTGGCATTTTTTATGAGTTTTATATTAACCTGGTTATTAAGCGCCAAGGCCTATAAAATGCCCTGGAATTTATTGATCGAAAGGTAACCGGATGCCGGGAAATGCTTACCACAACCTATTGAATTACCATAAGTATATCAATTGCCACAGCAAAGTATCCGGTGTAAAGGCAAAGTTTAAATACTTCATTAGCAAATGGAGCAGGCTAATCTTAAAATATATTTCTCTGGCTATGCAATACTTTTTACCGGAAATTAACCCCGAGCCCTGTGATATATTGGTTATGGGAACCTGCGATGTTGACATTAACCATTCCAGGGAGGTGTGGGATATATTAGCGGCAAAAGGGTATAAGTTAAAAAAAACGCTCCCCCAGGAGATCCCTACGTATAAAATCGCTTTTACCCGGCGCGTGTCCCCTGACAGACAGGTTCCGGCGGAGTTGTTTTTTCATTATATACAGGCAAAGTATCTTGTGCAGAAATATAGCCCCAAATTGGTATGCCTGTTTTACTCAAATGATGTATTACCTACCTTCGTCAGGCAGGAGATGCGATCCACAGGGAAAACCATCTTTATCCCCCATGGGCCTCATCCGAGCATGTATCTTTATACTTCCATAGATTTTGACTATTACTTTAGCTTTGGTGATGGATCGTTAGACAGTCTGCTTAGTAATAAAGTACGTTTTGGGAACACAAAGGTCGTAAAAACAGGTTCACCGATGATTATGCCGGATTACAACCTGCCGGTGAATAGAAACACGTCAAATATTCTGTATTTTTCCAGTTGGTGGGTTTAAATTGGAAGGGCCGGTACAAGAAATGATTTTGATATCATCATGGATTGGATTAAAGTCCACCCGGAATATAATTTATTTATCAAATTACACCCTGTAGAAAAAGGGGATTATGTGCGCAACACAGTAAAAGATATAAAGAATGTCCAGGTTCTCGATAAGAAAACAACTATAAAGGAGGCCTTAAAAGAAGTCTCCATGGTCATTATCCCCTGGTCAGCGGCTTCGGTTGAGGCAGCGTTAGTAAGGCGGCCGAGTGTAGTGGTAAACCACAAGCCGTACGACAAGGAGTCCGATGACTATGTAGTATCGGATAAATTTTTATATCTGGAGGATTTTTTCCCTAAAAGAGCCACTAATTCAACGGAGTTGCATGACAGGATTCAAAACATATCAAATAATTATGATCATTATTTAAAAAAATGCGATGAGTTTGTGGCTTATCATTTAGCCAAAACGACAGATTCCACTGAATATATAGCCGAAATTATTGATAAAATATATAATAATAACGATAAAAACATCCCTGTTACTGAAGTAAGTGGGAGCGGGTTTTGTTAGCTGGAAGAATCTTATGATTGTTATTATTGATTATCAGATGGGTAATTCGGGGTCGATCCGGAATATGCTCGCCAAAATGGGTGTGGAGTCCGTTATTTCTTCAAATGGTTCGGACATAGAAAGGGCTGAAAAGCTGATTCTACCTGGTGTGGGCGCATTTGACAATGGGATGAAAAATATTACCAAAACAGACCTCATTTCTGTGCTGAGCAATAAGGTCATTGAAGAGAAAACGCCTCTTTTAGGTATTTGCCTTGGCATGCAACTATTAACCCAAAAAAGCGAAGAGGGAAATTTGCCCGGTTTGGGTTGGTTTGATGCTGAAACAGTAAGGTTTAATTTCGACAAAGCTCAAAATAAATTTAAAATTCCTCATATGGGATGGAATTATATTATGCCGATAAAGGAAAACCCTTTGTGTAAAAATCTTCCGAAAAGATTCAGGTTTTATTTCGTACACTCATATCATGTGATTTGTAATAAGGCTCAAGATGTGCTGAGCACAACCGATTACGGTTACGAATTTGTCTCAGCTATCCAAAAGGAAAATGTTTTTGGCGTCCAGTTTCACCCTGAAAAAAGCCACAAGTTCGGGATGCAACTACTGAAAAATTTTGTGGAACTCTAAATGTTAATCCCCAGAATTATTCCTTGCCTGCTTTTAAGAAATAAAGGTTTGGTGAAATCCGTAAAATTTAAAGATTATAAATACGTGGGTGATCCGAGAAATGCAATTAAAATATTTAATGAAAAAGAAGCCGACGAATTAATCTTTATCGATATAACGGCTACCATAGAAAATCACCCCCCCCCTTTTAATATCATCGAGGAGATTGCCTCGGAATGTTTTATGCCTGTTTGCTATGGTGGCGGGATCCGCAGAATAGAGGACATAAAAACCATATTTAATTTGGGCATAGAAAAGATATCAATTAGTTCTCATGCCGTGGAAAACCCATCTTTTATAAGGAAAGCGGCCGATATTTTCGGCAGTCAAAGTATTGTGGTGTGTATTGATGTTAAGAAGAACTTTTTCGGTAAATACGAAGTAGTAACCCACAACGCAGGAAAAAATACAGGGCTTGATCCTTTTGAACATGCGGTTAAAATGGTAAAAATTGGTGCGGGTGAGCTACTTATAAACTCTGTTGACAGAGATGGAACAATGACCGGATACGATCTTAAACTAATAAAAAAGATAGCGGATAGTGTCGATGTCCCTGTTATTGCCTGTGGCGGGGCCGGTAAAGTGGAGGACATTAAAGACGTGATCAAATTAGGCGGGGCGTCATCGGGGGCCGCTGGCAGCTTGTTCGTATTTTATGGAAAACACCGGGCGGTGCTTATTAGTTATCCTGAACTAAGAGACATTGAGCTACTGTTTGACATAACCCCTAAACCGGAGAATTAAGAGTGGCTGGAAAATATAAAATCTGTAGCAGATGTATCATGGATACAACTGCCCCTAATATTATATTTAACGAAAAGGGTGAGTGTAATTTCTGTAGCGAATACCTGGAAACCATTAAGCGCCTGAACGTTCATAAAAAAGAAAGAGAAAAGCGGCTGAAAGATCTAATTAATGAGATAAAGAAACAAAGCAAAAATCAGGAATACGATTGTGTCCTGGGAATAAGCGGGGGGCTTGATAGTTCATTTGCGCTATATAAAGCAGTGCAATTAGGCTTAAAACCGCTGGCGGTGCATCTGGACAACGGCTGGAATTCCGATATGTCCGTTAAAAACATCGAGTCTCTGGTTAGAGGCTTAAATGTAGACTTATATACCCATGTAATTAATTGGGAAGAATTCAGAGATTTGCAAAGAGCCTTTTTCAAGGCCAATGTCATCGACATTGAGATGGTATCTGATCACGCCATAATAGCGTCCCTTTATAAAGCTGCGGCTGAAAACAAAACCCTATATATCCTATCCGGCGGGAACTTTGCCAATGAAGGCATGCTGATGCCCGAAGGCTGGAATCATTTAAAAATAGATTTAAAAAACCTGAAGGCAATTTACAACAGATTCGGTATGGGCAAGAGACTGAAAACCTTTCCCACTATCAGCCTAGCCCATTGGCTTAAATATAAATATTTAAACAAGATTATGTGGCTCTCTTTTTTAGACTATGTCCCCTATACTCAAAAAGAATCTGCCGAAATATTAAGCAAAGAGTTTTGTTGGAAGGCTCCTGAAAAAAAGCACTACGAATCAATTATTACCAGGTTTTATCAGGCTTATATTCTGCCTAAAAAATTTAACGTAGATAAGCGCAAGCTGCATTACTCCAGCCTGATCTGTTCCGGGCAGCTTTCAAGGGAAGACGCCTTAGAAAAAATGATGGATAATCCATATGGGGACATCTCTCTTCTAGAAGAGGATAAAAAATATGTTTTAAAAAAACTGAATTTCAACGCTGAATATTTTGAAGAATATATAAATTCGCCACCAATACCGCACACTTATTACCCTTCAAACACAAAACTATATTTTAGGCTGAAAAGTTTAAAAAGGATTGCCGGAATATAAATACACCACAACTACATAAATTATCCGTCGATACTGATAGTTTTAATTTGCAATTGCAGGCAACTTTACATTTCCCGCATAATCTCTTTATCGATAAAGGCTTGTATACGGGCGATGTGGTGTTCTTCCTCAACCGCTAATTCCGAAAACAGCGTTTTTACCCCCACATTGGTTACTTGCTGTGCCCCTTGCTGATAAAAGACGTACGCTTGTTTCTCCCTTTTCAGGGCCATATTTAGTGCATCTTGAATATTAGTAAATTCATCAATCAACAGTTCATCAGCCATAATCCACCCCTCTTTGAAAATCGGAATATAATGCGTCGGCTGAGCTTGATGCTACTGGGTGCCTTGAAAAATTAGGAATTTTCTTCGAGAACAAGGGGACATGTCCCCAAGGAGCGGCGAGTCGAAAAAGCGCAGTGTACATGCGAGTACATGAGAATTTTGAGACTAGTTGCGACACCGTCAATCGGAGAAAAGAGCAATTGGGGACCTGTCCCCTTGTTCAAGGTATCCTACTTATCTACCAACCGTTCACGCATTACTTCATCTATGATGACATCTACCATTTTATCATTATTATCTGCTGCCTTAGCGCCAGATGCGGTTTTTTCAGCCCTCAGGCAGGCGCCGCAGTTAACGCAGTGGGGGCGTCTACTTTTAATCCCCAGCGCCTCGCGGGCTTTTAATAATTTTTGGATTTGTTCCTTAGTCAGCAGGTTTACATTTCCCAACTGGCGGGCATAAAAGGTGACGCTGGCGGCATGTTCCACCTTCTCTAACTTCATAAAGGCGCTCATTAAATCCTCCCCCACCGTAAGCGAACCATGCCGATCAAGAATTATGGCGTCATAATCCTTGATATATTCCTTAATAACCTCAGGCCCTTCGGCGGTGGTGGGGGTAGCATATTCAGTAGTGGGCACGCTGCCTAAGGTCAGTACTACTTCAGGCAGGATACATTTAGCCAGGGAAATACCGGCAATGGTAAAGGCGGTACTCATTGGGGGATGAGCATGGATTACCGCATTTATGTCAGGCCGCTCACGATATGCGCAAAGGTGCATTCTAATTTCTGAGGAGGGTTTTAATTTTCCGGAAAGTTTTTCGCCGGCGAAGTTAGTAACAACCAGTTGATCAGCAGTCAGGTAACCTTTGCTCAGCCCGCTGGGGGTAAAGAGCATCCGGTCTTTGGATAGTTTGACGCTTACGTTGCCGTCATTGGCTACCACAAAGTGTTTTTCGTACATCAGGCGGCATACTTCCACTACCTGATTCCTGATTTCTCGTTCGGTTTGCATAAAAGCTGTTGCTAGGATTGCTGTTCGAGGGCTGCCATGCCTAATTTGTTCAGGTTGTAACTCTTACAAATTCCCATTATCTCAATTACTTTGCCATAGATTACATTTTTATCAGCTTTGATAATGATAGTCTCATCGGGCTTTTCCTGAGCTAAGGCGCCCAGTTTTCTATCCAAATCTTCAAGGCTGATCAAGTTACCATCTATAGCCAGGCGTCCATCTTCAGCTATTTCAATGATGGTGTTCTTGGTTTTTTGCTCAACTACCGCCCGGGATTCCGGAAGCTTCACATCCAGCTTGGTAAGCATTTTGGAGAAGGTGGTGGTAAGCATAAAAAAGATCAGCAGCAGAAACACCACATCTACCAGCGAAGGTAGATTCATAGTAACATCCATACTTTTTCTTCTAGTTGCCAACTTGTTCTCCTCTGACAATCAGCTTTTCTACAACTTCTAAGCAAAAATCTTCCAAATCTATCAAAATATCATCTATCTTGCTCTGAAAAAAGAAAAACAATAATAATAACGGGATACCCACGAACAACCCGCCGGCTGTAGTAATCAGGGCTTCGGAAATACCGTTGGCCACCACCTCTGCCCGGCCGCTACCGCCTATCGAGATCATTTCAAAGGCCTTTATCATACCGGTAACCGTACCCAACAACCCCAATAAGGGAGATATATTGGCAAGCACGCCTAGTATTCCCACCCCGCGCTCCATAATGGCTCCCTCGTGGGCATTGGTGCTGGTGATGGCCGATTTAACTCCCAACAGTCCCTCATGATAAACCATTAGGCCGGATTTGAGGCTTCGGGCAACAGGTATATCTTTGTTTTCGCAAAAATCGCGGATATCACGAACAAGCTCATCCTGCTTATGCTCTTCGTACTCTTTGGAGAACCTTTTTAAAACACCTTGCACAAAATTATCTGGCATAAGCCTCCCTCTTCTCAACACATAGGTTCTCTCCAGGGAGATATAGAGTCCTCCTACCGAGCACATCAAAATAAGGTACATTATGAAACCGCCCTTTTTGAAATTGACTACTATACTGGACCTCATTAAACTTTGAGTAATTCCACCGGCGGCTTTATCTTCTGATGGTCCAGGCTGAGGGGGAGTGGAGGAAGATTCATCTTGAATATCTGCCGAAGGTTCATTTTGAAAGTCTGGCGGGGGACCGCCTCTTTCCGCTGGGGGAACTCCGATACCAGTAGCCGCTTCCACTACATTGGCTGTAATTCTCCAAAAAACATTCCTTTTTTGTTTAAGCGGTTCTATCCCTTTTATTTGGGGTTGCTCGGCTGTTTTCAACCGACCGGCTACCCGTGATTGCGGGGTTGGCGCTTGATCGCCCATTTGGGTTACGGCCCACATTCGGGGATCGGTGTTTAGTACCAGTTTTTTACCCACTTCAGGAGTAATTTTGGTAAGCTCTAAGCCTGCTTCATTATTACGTCGGGAAACGGTTACTTTTGCATAGCCGGGATTAAGGTCCACCAACTGGGCTTCAACAGAGCCATTCAACTGTAGATTTGGATTGGCCAATTGTTCAATAAGCGGTTCACTCAAGACTAAATCCATAAGATTTACCTGCTGAGAGGCATAACCCGGTTGTGCTTCAGCGAAGGTACACCCTAAAGCAATGAACAAAAAAACCGCTGTATAGCGATTTATCAATAAATTACGTACTGCCCGACTTATATTCATCTAATCCTCCAGCCAGTTAATTTAAACAAACATTACATTGCCACAATTTTTCAATCTACTGACTAAATATACCAACTTATTCTTTTTACAGCAAGCTTTTTTTATTGAGAGGTGCTGGAAACATAAATTTTTCCTGTAAATAATAGCCTGTCTGCTTAACCTGATCTATTCATAAACTCAGACCAGATTCGCAAGACATCCCTTGTGAGATAAGGTGCATGAGCCAACGTCCAATAAGGCTTTGTTTGCCCGAGGCGGCTGATCAGGAAGCTGATAAATTTATAATTTTCAACTAAATGT
The DNA here is from genome assembly GCA_024277605.1 of bacterium. Classification (GTDB taxonomy): domain Bacteria; phylum SZUA-182; class SZUA-182; order SZUA-191; family JAJRXT01; genus JAJRUS01. The sequence goes on along the minus strand of JAJRUU010000269.1, from coordinate 885 downwards.
TGATTCGCCCACAACAATACCCGAATTTTTCGGGTAATAAAGATGATGGAGGCGTAAAAAGTCTGAAAACCGTCATTTTGTCATTCTGAGCCCTGCGCTATGCTCAAGGATAAACTCCGCGAAGAATCTATTTTTTTCAATATAATGCGAGACCCTTCACTTCGTTCAGGGTGACATGTGGGGACTTTTTACGAAACCATCAAAGATATAGCCCCGTATTTTATCTTCCTGCCCGAGTTTAAAGTTAATTCCAGCGGAATATTTCTTGCAATAAGACTGTGTCGATAAACATAAATTCGGTTTGTAGGGTGTTAAAGAGAAAAAACTATGTTGCGCACCAAAATCATATTGCTTTTATTCTCGCTGCTGATAGTCTTTCCGGCTCATGCAGACGCAAGCTCTGACCTGTTAGCGGCAGAAAAAGGTCACATTGATATAGTGCAAACCTTGCTTAATAAAGACGCCAACATTAAGGCAAAGGACAAATGGGATAAGACGGCCTTAATGTATACCGCAGAAGCAGGCCATATCAACATTGTAAAAATCTTATTGCATAAAAACGTAGATGTGGAGGCGAAAAACCAGTTTGGGAAAACGGCATTAATGCTGGCGGAAAAGAATGGACACGGCGAAATAGCTGGATTACTGAAACATATTAGCAAACCTGAAATTATGACTCTGGATAAGCTTGAAAAAAAGCCAGCGGTAGAGGCTAAGAAAAAGCTGGGTATAAAATTAAAGATTAATCCACTACTGTCCGGTTAATAATCGAATAAATTCAACTGGATACAACCAGATGTTTCAGTTTTTTGGTAATCACATTGCGTAAGTAGCTGATAAATATGAGGTCTCTCGAATAAAGAGATGCTCAAAATTTGCAAAATT